>CAJOQW010000106.1 GCA_905236955.1 uncultured Bacteroidales bacterium | reverse complement strand
CCGATATACCGAAGACGGGCAGAAGCAGGCCAGGGGTCTTCTTGGCTTCAAGAAGTTCTTGTCCGACTTCACCCTTATGAACGAACGCCAAAGCCGCGATGTGGGCCTCTGGCAGGACTATCTGGTTTACGGATCACTGTTCGGCATTGCCGATAAGGTAGCCAAGGAACTGAAAGACATCGACCCGCAGTTCTTCGAGGAGGCCACTACTGCAGTGGGCGGATACGATAACTTGTCGAGGGTGCTTTACCAGAATTCCGTGCTTTCGAACGCAATCACCAACGCACAGGTTCGCGCTTCCGAGGCCTTGAGCCGCGGCGGCAACTGGGGCGGTTTCGGTGGCGGCACCTCCTTCGGCGGAGGCGGCGGCTTCAGCGGCGGCGGCTTCGGAGGCGGCGGACGTTAATGCCGGAGGGCGATAGTTTCAGCGGTGGCGATTAATCCGACTTTCCTTCAAGACCTTCGGGGCCAGGTCTTGTTGCACTTTAGTTTCGTTACTGTACGCAATCACCCTCTTTTGGCGGGGTATTGCTGCACTATACCGGCAAATCAGCGGCAAACTCCTCTCAAAACCCTGCTGGTTGCCGCGCCTTCGTGGTATTTCTGGTGCAACCCTCCTTATTTACTCGCGGGAATCCCACAGATAATAAGTCTATAAGACACGACTATGCATGACAGCGAAGTAATTTCTAGTTTTGTCCCACAAGAAGTACGTGTGGGAGGGCAATTATGAGGGACAGGCGGGCAAATTCGGGCGGTGTCTCACAAGAAGTATGTGTGGAAGGCAGGTTTTGTGGGACAGCAGCATATAGGGTTTCCAGGAGTGTACTGGGTTTGCCGCAACTTACAGCCTTTACAGCAGCGCAAACAGCAGCCAGGCGAAGTGGGCTATGACCCCGGCGCAGAAGCCGGCTATTGCGTGTGCCCCGATGGCCTTTCCTATGAGTTTGCGGTAGCCCAGGGAGTCGAGCATCGCGGTGTGGGTGCTGAGGAATCCGCTCCAGCACATGCCTATTGCGGTGCAGACTGCGATGGCGTTGCCGTCCAGGATTCCCGCAGCGCTGAAAGTCGGGAGCAGGCCGAGCGCAGCGCCCACGGCGCCGAGGGCCGTCATCGGGAAGGCGATGAGCTTCATGTCGGTGAAGCCGAACAGCCATTCGAACACCCAGTGTATCTTGCCCGCAAGCCAGGGGAGTATGGGAACGCCCTGGCCTATTCCTCCGTCATAAAGCCCTGTGGCGCTGTCGGGCCCGAAGGTGGTGAGAATGACGAAAGTGGTGATTATCAGCACTCCGGGGATAATCTGCAAGCCCAAATCCACTCCATTCTTGCCGCCGTCCAGGATGGCGTTGAGGAAACGCATGAAGAGCCCTTCCTTTTTCTTTTCCTCCTCTTCTATCTCCTGCTCCTCAAGGGTCTCTTCGATTACCGGGCTGTCCATCTCGGGGTACGATTTCAGGGTGAACTTCTGCATCAGCCTCGTCGAGATGATAGAGCCGCATATCGCCCCGAACAGGCCGATAAGGGCGGCCGAGAGCTTGCCATATACTATCATCGTGAAGATGACGATGAGCCCCATTCCGAAAGCGGTGCCGAAATTGGTGAGCGACACCAACTGGTACTTCTTGAAATACGAGGCGAACTTCTTGTCCTTGCTGAGGGCTATGATTGCCGGGTTGTCGGAGAAGAAGGTCATTACCGCGCCGATGGCGGATACGCCCGGAAGGTTGTATAAGGGCTTCATGAGGGGGCGGAGCAATTTCTCCAGCAGCGAAACCACACCGAATTCCGACAACAGCTTGCTCAGGGCTCCGGCGAGCACGGTTATGCCCATAAGGTAAAAGACCGTGTTCAGAAGGAGGTCGTGGGCGGTACGCATCATGGTGTTGAGGAGATTCTTCCCTCCCATGATGTGCCCGAGCACACCGAAGATCAGGATGAGGATGACCAGGAAGACCACTGCCTCGATGACCGAACGGTGCTTTGCGTCAAGCCCGGACTTGTTCTTAGCCATAGGTTTCAGCATTAAGATTCTGCGCGCAAATATAGCAAATAAATCGGCCCCGTTTGCGCTATTTTGCTAAATTTGCATCCCATGGAGCGGGACAACTACACTTTACTCACCACAGGTCCGGTGCGCAAGGTCATCCTTACGCTTTCCGGCCCGGCGATAGTGAGCATGCTGGCTACCAGCATCCACAGTCTGGTGTCCACGTTCTATGTAGGCCGCATCAGCACACAGGCCACGGCCGCGGTCGGCGTCTCCTTCGCCCTGATGTCCGTAATACAGGCCATAGGATTCCTTTTCGGGCAGGGGTCGGGCAATTTCCTGTCGAGGGCCTTGGGCGCAAAGAAGAAGGACGAAGCCTACAGGATGGCTTCGACCGGTTTCTTCGGAGCGGTGGCGTGCAGCCTGCTGCTCGCTCTCCTCGGGCTGATCTTCATCACCCCGCTCGCCCGTCTCCTGGGCTCCACCCCCACCATCCTTCCCGAGACCAGGCGGTATCTGCTGTGGGTTCTTCTCGGAATGCCTGTCATGACGGGTACGATGGCCCTCAACAACCAGCTCCGTTTCCAGGGCAGCGCCCAGTTCGCCATGTATGGGGTGCTGGCGGGAGCCTTCGTAAACATTGCGCTGTCCCCGGTGTATATCTTCGTCCTCGGACTGGGCGTAACCGGCGCGGGAATGGGCGTTTTCTCGGGACAGCTGGTAAGCCTTCTGGTGATGCTCTGGGGCACTGGAAGGGCGGGGAATATCCCCGTAAAGCTCCGTCTTTGCACGCCCAACAAGTTTTATATCAACGAGATACTCGCCGGCGGCACGCCTTCGCTCACCCGTCAGGGGCTAGCCAGCATCAGCGTAGCCTTGCTGAATATCGCCGCCGGTGCGTACGGCGACGCCGCAATCGCGGGAATGAGCATAGTAGGGCGCGTAACCTTCTTGATAATGGCGGCCGTGATAGGCCTCGGGCACGGCTATCAGCCCCTGTGTGGATTCTCGTACGGAGCCGGGCTCTACGACAGGGTGAAGCAGGGTTTCTGGTTCGTGGTCAAGCTGGGCTTTGCGTTCCTTGCGGTATGCTCCGTGTTCGGTATCGTTTTCGCCGAGCCCCTGGTAAGGATGTTCCGCGACGACATGCAGGTGGTGGAAGTAGGGGCTTCGGCCCTCCGATGGCAGATGGCTACGCTTCCTCTGGGATCGTTCATAATGTACACCAACATGATGATGCAGACTATCCGCAGGCCATTGCAGGCCAACCTTTTGGCAGCCTCTCGAAACGGCGTGTTCTTCATCCCCCTGATACTGCTCCTGCCGCACTGGTTCGGGCTCCTTGGGGTGGAGATGTGCCAGACCTGGGCGGATGTGCTTTCCTTCATCCTCGCTGTGGTTATTGCCGTGCAGGGTTTCAGGGGATTGAAAAAATAATTAACTTTATGGCATTATGGAAGCAAGACTGATGACCAACCCCTATTACGCGAAGGCTATAGAGTTTTTGCGTACCCACGACCTGGCCGCCATGGAGCCGGGCAAACATGTTATAGACGGAGACAATCTCTGGGTGAATATCGTAGATTCCAAGCTCAAGACCCCAACCGAGGCCAGGCTCGAGGTCCACGACAAGTATATTGACATCCAGGTACCCCTTTCGGGCCCCGAATGCTTCGGTGTCAAGGCCCGTTGCGAGTGCACCCGGCCCGTAGGAGAGATGAATCCCGATAAGGACATCCTTTTCTATGCCGACCCGGTGGAATGCATCGTTTCGGTCAGGCCGGGCGAGGACATCACCTTCGCCCCTGAAACGGCTCATGCCCCGCTCATCGGCGAAGGCATGATCCATAAAGCTATTTTCAAGGTAAAGGCTATCTAGCCCCTGCTGCGTTCTGTACGTCGGCGGCTCCCGAGGTTTCCGAGGCGAGGCTGCCGGCGTTGACTTTTACGGCAGCCGCCCCCGAGGCGTCCACCTTGGCACTTTCCACGGGCAGTTCGGTGATGTCGGCTGTCGATGACCCCGAACTTGTTATGGACATTTCCTTGCAGGAAGGACCGGCGATCGCGAAGGAGGAAGAACCGGAAACCATGGCCTGCACCCTGTCCATCTCCTTGCCGTTGTTCACGCCGAGGGCGGACGAGCCGCTCAGCGAAACCTTGAGCGCCTTGGCCGAGGTCTCGAGCCCGATGGCCTTGGAGGCGCCTGAGAGTTCTATGTCCAGCTCCGGCCCCGTAAGGGTGCAGTAAGAAGCGTCGGATGCTCCGCTCGCCTTCAGGTCGCACCCGCCCGAGTTGATATTGACCGCCGTGAGCCTGGAGGCGCCTGAGAGTTCTATGTCCAATTCCTGGCACGAACCCTGGATGTAGCCGAGTTCGGAGGCTCCGGAAAGGTCGAAGACCATTTTCCTTGCCGAGAATTCGCCATCCACGCGGAGTTTGTTGGCTCCGTCGAGCGAGATTCCGTCGGCAGCGGGGGTGGCTATCACGACCTTGGCCGGACCGTATTCGCGAATTTTCTTGCTGAGCTTGGTGGCCTTGAGCACCAGGGTGTTGCCTTTCTGCCTGATTTCGAAGCCTTTGCCAGGATTGAGGACGGGAAGTTCCATGCTCACCCCGTATTCCTTGGCTTTTACCAACATGATGTCGAAGGCACCGCAGTTGCCGGAAGATATTGTCTTGATTTTGTTGAAGCCGCTGAATGCGTATTCCTGTGAGGGGCTGTACTCTCCGATGAGGGATTCATCTTCTTTCCTCCCGCAGGAAACGGCGAGAATGAGCGCCGCCGCAAAGACGAGATATTTTTTCATATTCATATATTTTACGCAAATATGGGCAAAATATTTTAATTAAATTTGTGCAAACACCAGAAATCAAATGAGAAAAGCAATCTGCTGCGGCGAGGTGGTGCTGGATATCCTCATGAAGGACGGCAATCCCCTCAGCGCCAATCCGGGAGGGTCCAGTTTCAACTCGGCTGTCTCGCTGGGACGCTCAGGCGTGCACACCGTCTTCGTCGGGGAAACCGGGGACGACGAGGCCGGGGCCCTGGTGCGGGATTTCCTCAGGGACAACGGCGTGGACACCTCGTGCGTGAAGCGAAACGCCGGACACAAGACCAACCTTTCGCTGGCCTTCCTCGACGAGCATAACGACGCCCATTATTCTTTTTATCGCGACGAACCCGCCGAGAGGGACGACTTCCTGCTGCCCGACATCAATCCCGACGACGTGCTGGTGTTCGGCTCTTATTTCGCCGTGGCTCCCGCACTGCGCGGGCAGATGATGCGCCTGCTCGAAAAGGCCAGGGCCGCCGGGGCCATCATCTACTACGATGTCAACTTCCGCAGCTCCCATGCCAGGGACCTTTCGGTCCTTCGGCCTTCGATAACCCACAACATAGCGGATTCCGACATCGTGAGGGCCAGCCGTGAAGACCTCGACAACGCCTTCGGGGGCATGGAGCCCGACTGTCCCCGCTTCATCCGTACCGACGGCCCCGGGAGCATCTCCCTGAGGGACGGCCTGCTGAAGGCGGAATATCCCGTAGCCAAGATAGAGACGGTCAGCACCATCGGCGCCGGGGACAGCTTCAACGCCGGCGTGGCCTGCGCCCTCATCAAGGAAGGGGTGAGCCGCAGGGAACTCCTCGGCGGCCTCGACCGGAAAGTGTGGGATGCCATAATAGGCAGGGCCCAGGCTTTTTCCGCCGCCTGCTGCCGGAGCATGGAAAACTATATCCCGAAATATTCTTAGTATCTTTGTATCCGTTATGAAACTTTACAAGATGATTCTCGTTTTAGCAGGGGCTGCAGCGGCCGCCGCATGCTCCAGGAAAGCCGCGGAAGAGCCCGCGTTCAAATATGTGGTGGATTCTTTCGCCGACCTCAAGGTCATGCGCTACCAGGTGCCCGGATGGGACGCCCTCACCCTCAGGCAGAAGGAATATGTTTACCATCTGTCCGAAGCCGCCAAGCTGGGAAGGGACATAACCTGGGACCAGTATTGCCGTTACAACCTGCCCATTAGGCACGCCATCGAGGACATCCTCGTAAACTATGAAGGCGACCGCGGGTGCGAAGACTGGAAACAGTTCGAGATATATGCCAAGAGGGTGTTCTTCGCCAACGGCATCCATCATCATTACGCCGAGGACAAGTTCTTCCCGGGATGCCCCAGGGACTATTTCGCCGGCCTGCTGCAGGCAGTATCTGGCGAAGGGGACTCCGAGGTGGCCGGCGAAACCCGCTGGACCGGGGCCGAGGGCCTCTCGATGAACAAGGACGAGTTGCTCGAGGTCATCTACAATCCCGATATCTATCCGCAGAGGCGTTCCACCGACCGCACCCGGGACATCGTTGCCTCGTCGGCCGTGAACTTCTACGGCGAGGGCGTCACCCGCGAAGAGGTGGATGCCTTCTATGCAAGGCAGGCGGTGCCCGGGGCCAAGGAACCGGTGGCATACGGCCTCAACTCCAAGGTGGTCAAGGAGAATGGAAGGCTGGTGGAGAAGAAATGGATGGTGGGAGGAATCTACTCCGAAGCCATAAGACGCATCTGCCGCGAGCTCCGCAGGGCCCGGGATTTCGCCGAGAACGACCTCCAGAAGGAAGGCATCGACAAGCTCATAGCATATTACGAGAACGGCGACCTCCGCACATGGGATGAATACAACATATTGTGGGTGAAGGATTCCCTCGGGATCGTGGACTATGTCAACGGCTTCATCGAGGACTATGACGACCCCTTGGGCCGCAAGGCCACGTGGGAGGGTCTGGTCAATATCAAGGACTCCCTCGCCTCCGCCCGTACCGAGGTGCTGAGCGCCAACGCCCAGTGGTTCGAGGACAATTCCCCGGTGGATCCCCGCTTCAAGAAAGCCGTCGTGAAGGGCGTCACTGCCAAGGTCATCAACGCCGTCGCCCTTGCCGGAGCGTGCTATCCTTCCACTCCCATAGGTATCAACCTGCCCAATGCGGACTGGATACGCAAGGACTATGGTTCCAAGAGCGTGACCATAGCCAACATCACCCACGCGTATGACGCAGCGGCCCTCGAAAGCCCGAAGAGCGTGCTTTCCGAGTTCGCTTGGGACCAGGCCGAGATAGACAGGGTCAAGAAATACGGCGACTTCATGGACGAGATACATACCGACCTCCACGAGTGCCTGGGCCACGGGAGCGGCCAGCTCCTGCCCGGGGTGTCTTCCACCGCCCTCGGCGAGTACCAGAGCGCCCTTGAAGAGGCCCGCGCCGACCTTTTCGGCCTGTATTACTGCGCCGATCCCAAGATGGTCGAGCTCGGGATTGTCCCCGACAAGGAAGCCTACAAGGCCGAATATTCGTCATATATCCGCAACGGCATCATGACCCAGTTCACCCGCGTTGAACCGGGCAAGAAGAACACCGAGGCCCACATGCAGAACCGCGAACTCATAGCCATGTGGTGCTACGAGAAGGGCGCCGCCCGGAACGTCATCGAAAAGAAGGTGCGTGACGGCAAGACCTATTTCGTGGTCAACGACTACGAGGCCCTTCGCGGACTGTTCGCCGAACTGCTCGCCGAGATCCAGCGCATCAAGAGCGAGGGCGACTATGCCGCAGGCAAGGCCCTGGTTGACAATTACGGCACCGAGATCGACCCGGTGCTGCACAAGGAGGTGCGCGAGCGCTACGAAGCCCTTCAGCTGAAGCCCTACGGCGGTTTCGTGAATCCCGACATCAGGCCGGTGTTGGGCGAAGGCGGCGCGATAGTCGATTTCGAGATAAGCTATCCCGACGACTATCTGGGCCAGATGCTCGAGTACGGCGTCAGGTACCGCACGCTATAGTCCTTCCTCCTGACAAATTGTCAAAGGTATGTATTTTGACCCTTGACGTTTGAAAGGAGGATTGGATATGGAAAACAAATACGAATTCTTAAGCAAATATGCGATAGACCTTACCGAGGCGGCGTCCAAAGGCAAACTGGACCCCGTGATCGGCAGGGACGACGAAATCAGGCGGGTGCTGCAGATACTGTCACGCCGCACCAAGAACAACCCCATCCTGGTAGGGGAACCGGGCGTCGGCAAGACCGCCATCGCCGAAGGCCTTGCGGCCAAGATAGTTGACGGCCAGGTGCCCGAGAACCTTAAGAGCAAAAGGCTCTTCTCCCTGGACATGGGAGCGCTCATCGCGGGCGCCAAGTACCAGGGAGAGTTCGAGGAACGCCTCAAGGGCGTGGTGAAGGAAGTTGTCGGATCCGAAGGGGATATCATACTCTTCATAGACGAGATACACACCCTTGTCGGGGCCGGGCGCAGCACCGGCGCAATGGATGCAAGCAACATCCTCAAACCGGCTCTGGCCAGGGGCGAACTCCGCACCATCGGCTCCACTACTCTTGACGAATACCAGAAATATTTCGAGCAGGACAAGGCCCTCGAGCGCCGTTTCCAGAAAGTGATGATAGACGAGCCCTCGCCCGCCGAGAGCATCGCCATCCTTCGCGGCCTCAAGGAGCGCTATGAGAACCATCACAAGGTGCGCATCGAGGACGACGCCCTCATCGCCGCCGTCAACCTGAGCCACCGCTACATCAACAACCGCTACCTGCCCGACAAGGCCATAGACCTGGTGGACGAGGCCGCCGCGAAGCTCCGTCTCGAGATGAACAGCGTGCCCGAACCCATCGACGTGCTCAACTCGCGCATTCGCGAACTGGAGATAGAGAAGGAGGCTGTCAAGCGCGAGGGGACATCCCTCAAATCCGAGAAGATAGACAGCGAACTCGCTGCGGCACAGGCCGAAAGGGATGCGCTGACAAAGCGCTGGGAGAGCGAGAAGCAGACGCTCAAGGAGTTGCAGGACGCCCGTTTGCAGATAGAGGCCGACGAGAACGAGGCCCGCATAGCCGAGCGCCAGGGCGACTACGGCAAGGTGGCGGAACTTCGCTACGGACGCATCGCCCAGGCGAAGAAGCGCATCGAAGAACTCGAGGCCGCCCAGGCTGCGGTCAAGGATCCGATCATCAACGAGGCGGTCGATCCGGAAGATATCGCGGAGGTGGTAGCCCGCTGGACCGGCATCCCGGTGAACCGCATGCTGGAGAGCGAGAAGGAAAAACTCCTTCGCATGGAGACCGAGCTCCACAAGAGGGTTGTCGGGCAGGACAAGGCCATCAGCGCCGTTTCGGACGCCGTGCGCCGCAACCGCGCCGGGCTGTCAAACGAGAACCGCCCGATAGGTTCGTTCCTGTTCCTTGGTTCGACCGGCGTAGGCAAGACCGAACTTGCCAAGGCGCTGGCGGAGTTCCTGTTCAACGACGAGGGCATGATGACGCGCATCGACATGAGCGAGTATCAGGAGGCCCACACCGTGAGCCGCCTCATAGGTGCGCCTCCGGGATATGTGGGTTACGACGAAGGCGGCCAGCTTACCGAGGCCGTGCGCAACAAACCCTACAGCGTGATCCTGCTCGACGAGATAGAGAAGGCCCATCCCGACGTGTTCAACCTGCTGCTGCAGGTGCTCGACGACGGCCGCCTCACCGACAACAAGGGCCGAACGGTGAACTTCAAGAACACCATCCTCATAATGACCAGCAACCTCAAGGAAGATGAGCTGCGCCTGCGCATGAGGCCCGAGTTCCTGAACAGGATAGACGAGACCGTGGTGTTCGACAACCTCACCCCGGACGACATCCGCGAGATTGTCCGCATCCAGATGGCCATCCTGTGCAAGAAGCTGGAGGCCGAGAACGTGCAGCTGGAATATACCCCGGCCTTCGAAGATGCCATGGTGCGCGACGGCTACGACCCGGCATTCGGGGCGCGTCCCGTCAAGCGTCTGATTCAAAGGGAGTTGGTGAACAAGCTGGCCCGCGAAATCCTGGATGGCAAGGTGCACAAGGACTCGGCCATAGTGGTCGATTTCCAGGATGGCGGCACGGTTCTGCGGAATAAATGATATCCTTTAGCCCGAGAAGGCGAAGGCGGAAAGGGCCAGGATTATCGGTAAGGCGAGGCCCAAACCCCATGAGGTATGGATGAAAAGTTCGGTACCGGTCGGGCCCTTGCCCTCGCGTTTGACATGGTTGGTCTTCACCAGGTAGCAGATCCCGTTGCCCTCGATGAAGAAGTGGATGTAGCTGCGGTTTTCGCTTATGGTGGTTGTGTAGTCGGGGTCGAAGTACCCGAAGTGGGTGTCTTCGTCGGTGCGGTATGAGCGGGTTATGCTTTCGTAAACCAGGATGGTGCCGTTCTTCCCGTCGGAAGTCTCGCGGTCGGGTGCGCCGAACTCGCGTACTATTTCCGAATGGCGCCTGCCTACCCACTCGTTGTTCATGTCGTCTTCGACGGAGACGTATTTGGCGGTAGCGCAGGAAGAAAGCGTGGCAAGGGCGGTCAGGAGCCCGAGGATACCGGAATGTTTCATGTCAGGATTGTTTAAATATAGATGCCGGATTTCATGGGAATGCTGCATTCACAGGCGCCGGTAAAAACCGACAGGCAGGCCATGCAGCCTGCCTGTCCTATATTATAATGAATTCCTAGGTTAGTTTGCCTGGGGTGCTTCGGGCGAGCCCTGCTCGATGGGAGCGGTGGGGAATGCGGGCTGCTGCTCCTGCTGGACGTTCTCTATTTCGTTGGTTATGTCCATTCCGCCGGTGGTGTTGGCGTTGCCGAGCGTGAAGGTGGTTATGATGGAGACCACGATGATGAAGGCGACGAGGCCCCAGGTGATCTTCTCGAGGAGGTCGGCCGTCTGGCGCACGCCGAAAGTCTGGTTGCCCGCTACGAAGTTGCTGGCGAGGCCGCCGCCCTTTCCGTTCTGAAGCAGCACCACCGCAACGAGCAGTATGGCTGCGAGAATGACGAGGATAACAAGGATTGTAAATACTGAATTCATATCGTTATTGCTTTATTTTTTCGATAAGGGATGCAAAGTAAGCACTTTTTTCCGGATAACGCAAAATTAACTTCGAATAAATTGCACTTGCCTGCTCATAATAACCCTGTTCCGCATAGATCTGGGCGAGCGTTTCGGTACAGAAATCGGTGAAATCGCTTTCGGGGATCTCGACGTATCCTTCGCTCCGGGCCTTTTTCGCGAACGACGAGAAGACCCTGTCGGAATCCTTGCGCACGGTCTCGTACTGGGCTTTCGAGAAGTAGTCCCCTCCCACCACTATAACCCGGCGTTCCTGGTCGGGAACCTCGCCGGCGCGGTCGTTGATGTAGCTGCGCAGGAGTTCCTTCACGTCCTTGTCCGAGAAATCCTTGGCGTGACCCTTGTGCGCGAGTTCGGCCATTATGCTGCGCGAACCCAGATACAGGGCGGCATCGGCATAGCGCTCGTCGCTCCAGGCGCCCTCGCCCAGTTCGCTCATGCGCCTGCAAAGTTCCTTGCGGGCGCCGCCGAACCAGGGGTATAGGTTCACCACCCCGTTGAGCTCCTCGAGGTTGAGCTCCTTCAGATCGATGGAGTCTTCTACCATTGTGCCACAGTAGCGTTGAAGATGTCTTCTATGAGTTTGTCTATGATTTCCTCGCAGAGGCTGTTCTCGACCGAGTCGAGCGAGTTGGTGGAGTCGTAGTCGGCATACGCCGAGAAACTCTTGTTGTCGAAGTCGTCCTCGGGGTATTTGCGGTTCATGAAACTTACCGTCACGGTGACGGTGAGCCTGTTCTGCGCCGCGACTTCATTGGCCGTCACGGCCGAGGCGCGTACGTCGTAGCCGGTGATGGCGCCCGATATCTCGAGGTCGCCGTCCATGTCCACCTGTTCCAGCCTGGTCATCTGGCGGAAACGGGTGCGCATGGCCTCGGAGAGGTTGTTGGAGAGGGTGGGGTTCACCTTCAGGGCCTTGTATTCGAAATTGTTGATGGTTATGGACTGCACGTCCGGCTGTATGGAAGTGCCCGAGAACGAGTAGATGCCGCAACCGGTAAGGGACAATGCCGCGACCATGGCGAGAATGAACCTTTTCATTTCAAGGCCTCCTTTTTCTTTGCGATCTTGCGGTAGATGGTACGTTCGGATACGCCCAGCTCGGCCGCGGCTTCGCGTATGTTGCCGCCGTGCCTTTCGAGAGCCCTTTCGATGAGGGTGTCGTTGGCCTTCCGGATGCTGAGGGGAACGCTTTCACCCTGCTCCTGCCATTCCGCGTCGTCGGCTGCCGGCTCTGCCGGATGGCCGCCTGCCGGGGTTGCCGCTATGGCCTTCGGCCGGGCGTCCATGGCGTCCATTCGCGCCTTCAGGCGGTCCACATCATGTTTGAGATCGACCAGGGCCTGGACGAAGGCCCTCTTTTCGTCGTCGTTGAAAGCGGCTCCTCCGGCCGTGTGCGCCGGGGAGGGCATGGGCAGGAGGTCGTCGTGTTCGTCGGGTATGAAACGGGCGATGTCCGCCGCACCCAGCACTATCCTGTCCGAACCGGGGACGGCGGGCGAAGAGTTCAGCGCAGTAATGGTTTCGGTGACGTTCTTGAGCTGGCGGATGTTCCCCGGCCAGCGGTAGCCCTTGAGGAGCGAGATGGCGTCGAGCGAAAGGGATATCTTGCGGAGATTGTACTTCTCCGAGAAGTCGGAGGTGAACTTGCGGAAAAGCAGGTAGATGTCGTCTTTCCTTTCGCGCAGGGAAGGCATCATTATCTGCACGTCGTTGAGGCGGTAGTAGAGGTCTTCGCGGAAGTTGCCCCTTTCAACTGCGGTACGCAGGCTGATGTTCGTGGCGGCGACCACGCGGACGTCCGTCTTCTGCACCTTGGAGGAACCGACCTTGAGGAATTCGCCGCTCTGGAGCACGCGCAGGAGCATGGCCTGGGTCTCCTTGGGGAGTTCCCCTATCTCGTCGAGGAACAGGGTGCCGCCGTCGGCCTCTTCGAAATAACCCTTCCTTTCGGCTACCGCCCCGGTGAAGGCGCCCTTCTCGTGCCCGAACAGCTCGGCGTTTATGGTGCCTTCCGGGATGGCTCCGCAGTTTACCGCGAGGTATTTCCCGGTTTTCCGGCGGGAATTCTGGTGGATGATCTGGGGGATGGACTCCTTGCCCACGCCGCTCTCGCCCGTTATGAGTACGGTGAGGTCGGTGGGCGCTACGGCCACCGCGGTTTCGAGCGCGTTGTTCAGTTCGGCATCATTCCCGATGATGTCGAACTTGTTCTTGAGCCTCTGGAGATCCTGACTGTCCATATTTAATTATGCAAAGTTAAGCAAAAAACTTGTATCTTTGTAAACTATGGCCCATACGGGCAGGACAGATTATCAATTATTGCTTCAGATATGAAAAAGTTCTTATTCATCGCAGCGGCAGTGCTCTCTCTTGCGGCCTGCGGCAAGAATGCGGCCCAGCAGCTTGCTGAGGCAGCCAGCAAGGTTTCCGTTATTTGCGAACCCACAGTACTCCAGAAAGTCGGCGAAACCATCGACGCCGACATCACCGTCAATTATCCTGCAGGGTATTTCAGCAAGGACGCCATGGTGGTCGTCGTTCCCGTCATCGTGTACGACGGCGGCGAAATGACCGGCATGCCCTTCACCTACCAGGGAGTGAACGTAAAGCAGAACTACAAGGTCGTCCCCACCACGGGCGGAACCGTCCATGAGAGCATATCCTTCCCCTATGTCAAGGGTATGGAAAAATGCCGTCTGGAACTCCGCAGCAAGGCATTCCTCGGCGGCAAGGAAGTGCAGGTGCCCGTCATCAAGGTTGCTGACGGCTGCATCAACCTCGTAAGGTGGGCCGAATCCGGCGAATATGGCATCAAGCCCGACAACTACCAGGCGGTCATCTCCGAGTTCGCCGAGGGCCAGATCCACTACGATGTGAATTCCTCCAACGTCAAGAACAGCCAGCTCACCGGCAAGAGCATCAAGGACTTCGAGCAGGCCCTGGCGGAAGGCCGCGACAACGAGCGCATCAAGATCAAGGGCACCAAGATCATCTCCTACGCTTCGCCCGAAGGCGGTGAGGAATACAACAGCAAGCTTTCCGACAAGCGCTCCGACGCCGCCGAGCAGGCTTGGAAGAAGATCGGCAAGGGCTCCCAGGCCGCCGTTACCGAGGTGCAGAGCGTAGGCCAGGACTGGGAGGGCTTCCAGGAGGCTATCTCCAAGTCCAACCTTGAAGACAAGGACCTCATCCTCAGGGTGCTGAGCATGTACTCCGACCCGGCCGTGAGGGAAAGCGAGATAAAGAACCTCTCCCAGGTTTACACCGAGCTCAAGCAGAGCGTGTTCCCCGAACTCCGCCGTTCCCGCTTCATAACCGAGATGGAATATCAGAACTATTCCGAGGAGGATCTCCAGCGCCTGCTCGACCGCAAGCTCCTTTATCTCCTCGACGAAGAAGCCATCCTGCATCTGGCCGCCATCAACGATTCCGTACAGGTCAAGGAGAATCTCTACAGGGCCGCGGCCGAGCGCATGGGCTCGCAGAGGGGCCTTTACAACCTGGGCGTGCTCCTCATGAGGCGCAACTCCAACTCCGCCGCCGAGGTTTACTTCGACAAGCTCAAGGACCAGAATGACGGCGACCTCCTCAACGCCCGCGGCGTCATCGCCCTCAAGGACAAAGATTACGCGAAGGCCCTCGACTACTTCACCAAGTCCGGCACTGCGCAGGCCAAGGCCAATGAAGGCCTGGTTTATCTGCTCCAGGGCGAGTATGCCAAGGCAGGCAGCGCCCTCGCAGGCTCAGGCGACCGCAACGAGGCCATCGCCGACATCCTCAACGGAAAGTACGACCACGCCCTCCAGGTGCTCGACAGCCATACCTGCCCGGTATCATATTATCTGCGCGCCGTGGCCGCCGCCCGCAAGAAAGATGCTGCCGGCGTAAGGAAATATCTTGACATCGCCGCCCAGAAGGCTCCCGCTATCAAGAATATCGCCAGTAAAGATATTGAATTCGAGGGCTTTGATTTTTAGATTTTTTGCTTAAATTTGCAGCCCCAATTTTTAGGGGATAAAAAACATAAACAAAAATTTATGCCAACAATTCAACAATTAGTCCGCAAAGGGCGTGAGACCATCGTTTACAAGAGCAAGTCTCGCGCGCTGGATGCTTGTCCTCAGAGGCGTGGCGTATGCCTCAGGGTGTATACAACCACCCCAAAGAAACCTAACTCAGCAATGCGTAAGGTTGCCCGTGTACGTCTCACCAACTCCAAAGAGGTCAATGCCTACATCCCGGGCGAGGGCCACAACCTTCAGGAACACAGCATCGTGCTGGTTCGCGGAGGCCGTGTGAAGGACCTTCCCGGTGTACGCTACCACATCCTTCGTGGCGCATTGGATACCGCCGGCGTAGAGGGCAGGACCCAGTCCCGCTCGCTCTATGGCGCAAAACGTCCAAAGAAGTAACGAAGGCATTATCTAATCAATTTTCCAAATCATGAGAAAAGCAAAGCCTAAGAAGAGGATTCTACTTCCTGATCCCAAGTATCATGAAATCGAGGTAACCCGTTTCGTGAACAACTTGATGTTACAGGGGAAGAAGAGTATCGCGTATTCTATTTTTTACGATGCCATTGACTTGGTAGGCGAGAAGATGAAAGATTCCGATCAGGCTCCCATAGATATTTGGAAGAAGGCACTCGAGAACGTGACTCCCCAGATTGAGGTTAAGTCGCGCCGTATCGGTGGTGCTAACTTCCAGGTGCCCACGGAGT
>CAJOQW010000105.1 GCA_905236955.1 uncultured Bacteroidales bacterium | reverse complement strand
ATTCTCAAGGAGGACCTGCCCGGCATGAAGAGCTGCGTAGAGGCCAAGCTGTTCGGAATCGGACTCGAGAGCTACACCGTAGGTTCCATGGACTTCTACGAGGGCTACTGCGCATCCCGCAAGGTTATGTACACCCTCGACACCGGCCACTACGAGCCCACCGAGAACATCGCCGACAAGGTTTCCTCGCTTCTGCTCTACGTTCCCGAACTCATGCTCCACGTCAGCCGTCCGATCCGCTGGGACTCCGACCACGTGACCATCATGAACGACCAGACCCTCGACTTCTTCAAGGAACTCGTCCGTTCCGACGGTCTCGACCGCGCACACGTGGGTCTCGACTACTTCGACGCCTCCATCAACCGCATCGGCGCTTACATCATAGGTACCCGCGCAACCCAGAAGTGCATCCTCAGCGCCCTTCTCGAGCCCCTTGCAAAACTCCGCGAATACGAGGCAGGCGGACAGTACTTCCAGCGTCTCGCGCTCCTCGAGGAGGCCAAGACCCTGCCTTTCGGAGCGGTGTTCGACTGGTTCAACTACAAGAACGGCGTTCCCGTCGGCGAGGAATTCATTCCCTGCATAGAACAGTACGAAAGAGACGTTACAAGCAAAAGGTAGATCATGGCAAAAGGAAGTCTGAAGAGTACCATTGCGGTCTCTCTCAACAATTATCTCGATGCCGGGGCGATAGTCGCCGGCGCAAGCGGCCTTACCCTGTGGCAGAAGTACATGGGCCTGTCGGAGATGAGCCTAGGCTGGCTCAACTTCATCAGCGCCAACTGCCTCGGGGCCGCGATAGGCGCCATCATAGGGGGTTTCCTGGCCGACAAGTACGGACGCAAGTTCATTTTCACCTACAATCTGCTTGTATATATGGTTGGCGTGCTGCTCGTGATGCTTTCGGTCAACTTCCCGATGCTGCTGGCCGGTTTCCTCATCACGGGTATCTCCGTGGGTGTGGGCGTGCCGGCATCGTGGACCTATATATCAGAGAACTCCGAGGTGGGCAACCGCGGCCGCAACATCTGCATCTCCCAGATGTCCTGGGGATTCGGGCCCATGTGCATCCTGCTTCTGGGTATGCTGCTGGCCCCCGACGGGCTCCTGTCCGGCTTCGTGCAGAAGGTGGCCCATTTCTTCGGCGGCGACGGCATGTCGCAGCAGGCCGTGGAGGTTTTCAGCTCCCGTCTGGTGTTCCTCTCCCTCTTCATTGTGGCCTTCATAGCCTGGAACCTCCAGCGCAAGCTTCAGGAAAGCTCGGAGTTCGATGCAGCCAAGGCTGCCCAGGAAGGTTCCGGCAAGAAGTCCGGCATTATCGACAACATCAAGCTGCTGTTCAGCAACAAGGTGGCGGTCAGGACGGTGGTCTATCTCGCGTCGATTTATCTCACATGGAACCTGGTGGCTTCGGTGATGGGCTTCTTCCAGCCCCATATCTACGAGACTGCCGGCGGCCTGAGCAACGGTTACGCCAACATGCTCAGCTGCGTCAGCTGGGTCGTCGTGGTGGGCTTCACGTTCGTCATCTCGCATTTCATCGACAAGGTCTCGCACAGGATTTTCTATGTGCTTGGCCTGCTTTGCGCCCTCTCGGCATGGTTCGTGGTAATCGGCGTCGGGGTGAAAAGCCTCGCCTGGGTGTGGGTGTTCACCATCCTCTGGGGCCTTAACGGCGGCTCTTCCGTGCAGATTTTCTACGCCCTTTGGGGCAGCGAGCTCTTCCCCGCGAAGTTCCGCGCGGGAGCCCAGGGATTCATGTTCTTCCTCGTGCGCGGCCTGTCCGCCATCTGGGGCCTTACGTTCACCTACATCTACGGCGAGAACGGCGAGCATTTCACCCTCGCCGCCTGGTGCATGGTGGCCCTGCTGCTGATATCTCTCATAGTGGGTGTAGCAGGAGCCCCTGAAACCAGGGGTAAATCCCTTTCCCAGATTACCAAAGAACGTTATGGCGAGAACATTTAAGAGTCGTAACTTCCCAAATTGATTTAAATTTCATAAAATGGCAAATGCAGTAATAATGCCCAAGCAGGGCCAGTCGGTCGAAAGTTGCATCCTTACCGAGATCAAGAAGCATGCAGGCGACAAGGTGGCCGTGGGCGACGTCCTTTTCAGCTACGAGACCGACAAGGCCTCGTTCGAAGAGGAATCCAAGGTGGAAGGCACCGTCCTGGCCGTTTTCTACAACGACAACGACGAAGTGCCCTGCCTGAACAATGTGATGGTGATAGGCAATCCCGGCGAATCCTTCGCCGGGTTCGCACCCGGCGGTGCGGCTCCCGCTCCCGCCGCTGCCGAAGAAACAAAGCCTGCTGCCGCCCCGGAGGCATCACCCGCCCCCGTGGCCGGGGTCTCCGTCCCTGCGGCGGAAGTTAAATCCGGCGCCCCTGTTTCCCCGCGTGCACGCGCCGCGGCGGCGAAACTCGGAGTCGATACCGCCCAGGTGGCGGGTACAGGTCCCGGCGGACGCATAATCGAAAGGGATGTCGAAGCCGCGGCTACGGCACCCAGGTCCGGTCTTGCGAAGGCCATGATGGCCCAGGGAGGTCTCGAGGCCCCCGCGAAAGGCTCGGGAATCGGCGGGATGGTGAAGGCCGGCGACCTCAAGCAGTGGAAACCCTCCCATACAGATGGGCTTGCAGGGGAAGGCACCGAATTCACCGTGCAGAAACTCCCCAACATACGCAAGCTCATCGCAAAGGCCATGTACAACTCCCTCCAGAACACCGCGCAGCTCACCCATATGCTCGGTGCCGACGCAAGGAGGGTGCAGGCCCTGCGCAAGAAGGCCAAGAAGGCCTATGCCGAGGGTGCCCTCAAGGCCAACATCACCATAAACGACTTCGTTTGCTATGCCGTGATCAAGGCTCTCCAGAAGTTCCCGGAGGTGAATTCCCATTGCCTCGGCGACGCCCTGCGGCTTTACAACGTCGTCAACCTGGGCTGTGCCGTGGATACCGAACGCGGCCTCATGGTCCCGGCCGTCAAGCATGCCGAAGACCTCAACATCGTGGGGCTGAGCACCCAGCTCAAGACTCTTGCCGACGACTGCAAGAAAGGTTCGGTGAATCCCGACCTAATAGCCACCGAAGCTGCTTCCTTTACGGTCTCCAACCTCGGCGGTTACGGAGTGGAGTGGTTCACTCCCGTGCTGAATGCGCCCCAGACGGCCATCCTCGGTGTCGGCACTATAGTGCCGCGTCCCAAGGACCTCGGCGGCGGCGTTTACGCATTCGTCCCGTACATGGGCCTGTCGCTGACCTACGACCACCGCGCCATCGACGGCGGCCTGGCCACCCGTTTCCTCAAGGAAGTGGCCACCCAGATAGAGAACCTCGAAGTTGAATTCTAAAGATTAGAAAATAATGCAATCATTCGATCTGGCAATAATCGGAGGCGGCCCCGGCGGATACGTGGCCGCCGAAAGGGCCGGTGCCGCCGGCCTGGCCACGGTCCTGTTCGAGAAGAAGTCCCTCGGCGGCGTGTGCCTCAATGAAGGCTGCATCCCCACCAAGACCCTCCTTTACAGTGCCAAGGTATATAACTATGCAAAACAGGCCGGCCACTATGGGGTCCACAACACCGAAGGCGCGCAGCTCGACTATGCCGAAGTCGTGGCCCGCAAGGACAAGGTGGTGCGCAAGCTCGTCGGCGGAGTGAAGGCCGCCATGAAGGCGGGCAAGGTCACGGTCGTCAACGCCGAAGCCCGCATCGAAGGCAAGGAAGAAGGCCTCGTCGTCATCTCGGCCGCGGGAGAGAAGTATTCCGCCAGGAACCTTCTCATCTGCACCGGGTCCGAGGCCGCCGTCCCTCCGTTCCCGGGCCTCAAGGAAGCCGGCGACGTCATCGTCACCAACCGTGAGATCCTCTCCCTCAAGGAGCAGCCGAAGGAACTCGTCGTCATCGGCGGCGGGGTCATCGGCATGGAGTTCGCCGCTTTCTACAACACCATAGGCACAAAGGTCACCGTGGTGGAGATGCTCCCCAAGATCCTGGGTCCCCTCGACAACGAGATAAGCGAAACCCTTCAGAAGATATATGCAAAGAGGGGCATAGAATTCTGTCTCAACTGCAAGGTGACAGGCATCGAAGGCAACAAGGTCGTCTATGAGAATCCCTCCGGCGAAACCTGCAGGGTCGCAGGCGACAGGATCCTCGTTTCGGTAGGCCGCCGTTCCAATGTCAAGGGCTTCGGCCTCGAGAATCTCGGGGTTGAAGTCGGCCGCGGCATCCCCGCGGACGACCGTATGCGCACCAACGTCCCCGGCGTCTATGTCGCCGGCGACGCCGTAAGCGGCACACCGATGCTCGCCCATGTAGCGTCGCGCGAAGGTGAGGTGGCCGTGAACAACATACTCGGCAAGGAGGACCGCATGCGCTACGAAGCCGTGCCGAGCGTGGTCTATACCAACCCCGAGGTCGCAGGCGTGGGCCTTACCGAGGAGCAGGCGGCCGCATCCGGCAGGGACTATGCCGTTGCCAGGCTCCCCATGACCTATGCCGGCCGCTACGTGGCCGAGAACGAAGGTTCCGACCCGAGCCTCTGCAAGGTCATCTACGGCAAGGAATACCACGAGGTCCTCGGCGTTCACATGCTGGGCAACCCCTCGTCCGAGATGATCCACAGCGCCTGCATCGCCATCGAGACTGAGATGACGATAGAGCAGCTCAAGGAAATCATCTTCCCGCATCCGACCGTTTCCGAAATCCTGAAAGAGACAGCTTTCACCGTAAAATAAAACCTGTTCGATATGCCAAAGTCAATTTATGTAGATCCCAAGAAGACACTTTATCCGGAAGAGCATGAAATCAAGATAGCTCCCATTCCGGTGATGACGTACAACAAGACCGTGGGCCAGGAGCTGGAGGAAGGCAACTTCACCAAGGAAGACCTTATCCGCATCTACCGCGACATGGCCATAATCCGCGAGTTCGAGACCATGCTCAACCTGGTCAAGACCACCGGCGGATACAACGGGGTTGAATACAACAACCCGGGGCCCGCCCACCTTTCGGCCGGCCAGGAGGCCGCCGCCGTAGGTATGGCCTATGCCCTCGATACCGACGACTTCATCTTCGGCTCGCACCGTTCCCACGGGGAAATCCTCGCCAAGGGCCTCCGTTCCATCCAGCTCCTTTCCGACGAAGAGCTCACCAAGATAATGGAAGGGTTCTGGGACGGCGCCACGCTCAATGTTGCGAAGAAGGGTTATGACGGCAAGGACGTGAAGGAACTCGCCATCCATTTCCTCCTGTACGGGGCTATGGCGGAAATCTTCGCCCGCACCACCGGTTTCAACAAGGGCCTCGGGGGATCCATGCACGCATTCTTCACCCCGTTCGGCATCTATCCCAACAATGCCATCGTGGGCGGTTCGGGCTCCATCGCAGTCGGCGCTGCCCTCTATAAGAAGGTAAACCGCAAGAAAGGCATAGTCGTCGCCAACCTCGGAGACGGTTCCTATGCCCGCGGCCCCGTCCTCGAAGGCATGACCTTCGCCACCATGGACCAGTTCAAGACCATGTGGGAAGGCGACATGAAGGGCGGCCTGCCCGTCCTCTTCAACGTGATGGACAACCAGTACGCCATGGGCGGCCAGCCCAACGGCGAAACAGCGGGTTACCATTTCCCTGCCCGTCTGGGTGCAGGCTTCAACGAAGAGAACATGCACGCCGAGCGTGTTGACGGTTACGATCCCCTGGCTGTCATCGATGCGATGCGCCGCAAGAAGGCCCTGCTCGAAGCCAAGGAAGGTCCGGCCCTGCTCGACATAGTCACTTACCGATACGGAGGCCACTCCCCGAGCGACCAGTCCTCGTACAGGACCAAGGAAGAAATCGCCGCATGGGAGGCCGAAGACAGCATCGCCGCCTTCGGGAAGAAGCTTGTCGAGGCCGGCGTATGCGACCAGGCCAAGCTGGATGAAATCCAGGCTTACGTGAAGGACAACATCTT
>CAJOQW010000104.1 GCA_905236955.1 uncultured Bacteroidales bacterium | reverse complement strand
TTACCATGCTGTCCCTCGAGACAGAGGACATCATGCCGGCTTCCCCCTCGGAACGCAAGGAGGCCCGCGAAGACGGCGTGGTCATCAATCCGGGATGGGGGCCAAAGGAAGTACTTGGTACCGATAAGGTTACGGGAATCCGCTTCAAGAAGTGCACAAGTGTTTTCAACGCCGAGCACAAATTCGCCCCCGAATATGACGATACGGAACTCATCACCCTCGACGCCGACCTGGTGATCTTCGCCATCGGCCAGTCCGTCATGCCCGGCGACCTGTTCAAGGATACGAAGGTCGAGTTTTTCCGGGGCGTTTACCCGGTAGCGGACAAACTGACTTACCAGACAGCGGAACCGGACATCTTTACCGGAGGCGACGTCTTCACAGGACCGAAGTTCGCCATCGACGCCATAGCGGCCGGCAAGGAGGCTGCCGAATCGCTGCACCGCTTCGTACAGCACGGCCATATGACCATAGGACGTAACCGACGCGACTTCATCGAACTGGACAAGAACGACATCCAGGTCGGCTCGTACGACAATTCTTCACGTCAGGAGGCTGTCGATGTCGCCAACGCCGACAAATTCCGGGAATACCACGGCACCCTGACGGAAGAACAGGTTCGCAAGGAAACTGCCCGCTGTCTGTCCTGCGGAGCATCAGTAGTGGACCGGAACCGCTGCATAGGCTGCGGCCAGTGCACCACCAAATGCGGTTTCGACGCCATACACCTGCTCCGTATGCATCCCGAAGCCAGCCACCTCATAACCTCCGAGGACAAGTTCAGCGGCATACTCCCCTACATGATCAAACGCACCGGAAAGATCCTCTTCAAAAAGAAGTGATGTCATTCCGGACATAGCGAAGGAACCATGCACGAACTCGGAATAGTCTTC
Source organism: uncultured Bacteroidales bacterium (assembly GCA_905236955.1). Lineage (GTDB taxonomy): Bacteria > Bacteroidota > Bacteroidia > Bacteroidales > UBA932 > Cryptobacteroides. The sequence continues at coordinate 1,812 of CAJOQW010000104.1, read as the reverse complement.
TACATAATCCGCGACGTAAAGCAAGTTGCAGAGGAGAACGGGGTAAAGCACGTCTCCGCCGTAGTCATGGACATAGGTGAAGTATCCACCATCGTCCCCGACTACCTGCAGGATTGCTGGCGCTGGGCGGCCGACAAAGAAGACCTCCTCAGAGGCTGCGAACTCCGCATAAACACAATTCCGGCTGTCACATGGTGCGATGCCTGCCGAAGCGAATACGGCACGGTGGAACACGGACGCATCTGTCCGCGGTGCGGCAGCGGAGAAACCTGGCTCCTTCGGGGCAACGAAGTTGAAATCAGGGAAATAGAAGTTAATTAAAGTAATATCATGGCTTGTTTTATAGTACCCCTGGTACAGGCAATAGGTACCAGCATTTACCGCAAAGCCGCGGAAAAATCCATACGCAACCCAAAGGCGAACCCTCTCCTTCGCAATGTACCGGCCCTTGAGAAAATGCTCTGGGGAGGCAGCGTCATGCTCATCGTGGACCATATCATCAACGGAGAGCTCACCTGGGCCTTCCCCTTCTTCACGGCACTGGCAGGTGACGGCGGAGGGTGGAGCGTAATGCTCCGTGAGATGCTCACCATAGGCGTACCCATGTCATTGGTACTCACAGTGGTATGGGCTATATGGGCTTTGCTTCGCACGAAGAAGACTGTAACAGTTCAATCCTTATAAACAACCTTAATCAAAGTTTTATGTTTTTCCAAGTTTACGGGGCCAACGCCCTTCCTCAATGGGGAATGCTGATCGTGGTCATCCTCGGCCTGATCCTCCTCAACGAATTCGCACGCCGCACCAAACTCGGCGGTCTTATCATGTTCGGCCTGGTTCCGCTTGCCATGACCATCTACTGCGTGGCTATCGGAATCGGCGCCCACAACGGCGCAGAGTGGGCTTTGAACAACCAGACACATGTTTACATGAACGGCTGGTTCCACTATGCCAAGGTATATGCCGCCCTCACCGGCTGCATCGGCTTCATGATGATCAAATACAAATGGGGAGTCGGCGCCAAGGAATGGTTCAAGCCCTTCCCGTTCGTAATCGTAGCCATCAACATCCTCATCGCCGTGGTATCCGACTTTGAGTCGGCGGTGAACGGTTGGAACAAGTGGTGGCTGACCACCGAAGGCGTATGGCAGTTCGGCGGCGCGCACAATGTGATGAACGGCATCGCCGGCATCCTCAACATCTTCTGCATGACCGCCTGGTGGAAGGTATATCCGTCCAAGGACAAGAAGGATATGATCTGGGCCGACATGACATGGGTATATATCCTTGTCTATGACGTCTGGAACTTCGCTTACACCTACAACTGCCTGCCTACCCACAGCTGGTATTGCGGTGTCGGCCTTCTGCTCGCCCCCACCATCGCGGCGCTCCTGTGGAACCGCGGCGGCTGGATCCAGAACCGCGCCAACACCCTTGCCATCTGGTGCATGTTCGCGCAGTTATGGCCCCTCTTCCAGGAGACTTTCAAGGATGGCCGCCAGTGGTTCAACTGGGCTGTGCTTCCTGTCCAGTATCCCCAGGGTGTCGATACCATCAAGCAGCTCTATGAAGCAGCCGGCGGTGCTGCCGCCACGGTCGGAACGACCGTAGATCCTTCAGTGGTCGCTGCCAACCCGACGATGATGACCGTCATCAGCGCCCTCGCGCTGGTAGTGAACTTCGCCGCCCTCGTATGGATAATCGCCATCGCGAAGAAGCGTCACATAAATCCTTACAAGGAAGACGTCTTCACCTTCCAGAAGTACTACAAGGACTCTATGGCCCGTGCAGACGTTTCGTAGTGCTGAGCCC
>CAJOQW010000103.1 GCA_905236955.1 uncultured Bacteroidales bacterium | reverse complement strand
GAACATGCGACCCTCTGGTCCCAAACCAGATGCGCTACCAACTGCGCCACACCCCGTAAACCCAAGGGGAGGCAGAGTGGAAGCCTCGTGCCAGCCCGCAAGGGACTGCAAAGATACCAATTTTTTTTATCTTTGTACACTATGATAATCGAGGCACAAGGAATACATAAATCCTTCGGCAAGATGGAGGTCCTGAAAGGCGTGGACTTCAGCGCGGAGAAAGGCGAGATCGTGGCCGTCACCGGCGCATCGGGAGCAGGCAAGACGACCCTGCTCGAAATCCTGGGCACCCTTTCCTCGCCCGACAGCGGCTCACTCAGCATAGACGGCACGGACGTTATGCGTATGGGCAGCGGAGAACTGACGGCTTTCCGCGGAAAAAGGATAGGTTTCGTCTTCCAATTCCATCACCTTCTGCCGGAATTCAGTTCAGAGGAGAACGTGATGATACCGGCGCTGATAGCCGGCAGGAGCACCCGCGACGCCAGGGCCATGGCTCAAGGGCTGCTCGAAAAGGTCGGTCTTTCCGGACGCCTCTCCCACAAGCCGTCCCAGCTTTCCGGTGGCGAGCAACAACGGGTAGCCATCGCAAGGGCCCTCGTCAACTCCCCCGCCGTGCTTTTCGCGGACGAACCCACAGGGAACCTCGACTCCGTCACCAAGGAAGAAATCCACAATCTGTTCTTCGACCTGCGCAGGGACCTGGGCCAGACCATAATCATCGTCACCCACGACCCGTCCCTCGCCTCCCTGTGCGACCGCTCCCTCACCATGAAGGACGGACGTTTCATCGGCTGAAGACAACCCTATGGGGGAATTCCGTTTCAAAAGATTCAGTGTCCGGAATGAAGCGTCGCCGCTCAAGGTTGGTACCGATGCGGTACTGCTCGGTGCGGCAATGACCATCGACGGGGAAGAAAGAAGGATGCTGGACATAGGTACCGGCACCGGGGTCATCGCACTGATGGCGGCCCAACGTTCCCCCGCCGCACTTATAGACGCCATTGAGATAGATGGAGCCGCTGCCGCCGAGGCGGGCATGAATTTCGTCGCATCTCCCTGGGAATCAAGGCTCAAGGTCATTTGTTCCCCTTTGTCGCGATTCTCCCCGGAAAAGAGTTATGACCTCATATTCTCCAATCCCCCGTATTTCGACTCGTCCCTGAAGAATCCCGATGGCCGCACGGCCGCTGCCAGGCACACTGAATCCCTGTCCTACAGGGAAATCTGCGCTTTCGCAGCCACCAACCTGAGTGGGAAAGGGAAGCTTTCGCTCATACTTCCTGCCGCGAGCGAAATTGAACTCCTGCGAACCGCCGGCTCAGTAGGCCTGAAACTGTTCCGGCTGCTTCGCATACGCACAACCCCGTCCAAGCCTTTTTCAAGGATCATAGCGGAATTCAAGGCTGGAGGGCCTTGCCCGCCCACCTCACAGGAAGAACTGACTTTAATGGATAATGGCGGGGGGCGGAGCGATGCGTACTCCGCCATCACCGGCGATTTCTACCTTTGAACCACTAAACGGCCCTGTAGCTTTCCGGATTGCGGAAGCCGCGGAGGAAATCCCCGGTGGGCATCCGTTTCTTGCCGGCGAGCTGCAGTTCGGTCACTTCGAACCAGCCATCCCCCGTAGCAACCCTCAGACAACTCTTCCCGTCGGAAACTATCGTTCCGGGCACTTCCGGGGAGATAACCTCTGAAGTGCCCGCCACACGACCGAAGAAGATCTTGCAGTCGGTGCCCGTACCGTCGGCGGCAAGCAGGGTCGTCCATGCGGAAGGGTAGGGGCTGAGTCCGCGCACCATATTGTAGATTTCTGCGGCCGGACGCGTCCAGTCGATGCGCGTATTCTCCTTGGTGAGCTTTGGGGCGGGACGGAGTACCTCGCTTCCCTGGATGAAGGAGCGCTGCACCCTTGTCTCGACGTTGCGCTGGAAGATGCCTTCCGCGGTCTCCACAACGAGCTGGGCCCCGATTCCCATAAGTTTGTCGTGGAGGGTCCCGGCAGTCTCGTCGGGATCGATGCGGCACTCCTGGCGAAGGATTACTCCGCCCGTATCCATGCCCTTGTCGAGCTTGAACGTGGTGACACCTGTGATTTTCTCCCCGTTCATTATGGCCCAGTTTATAGGAGCGGCTCCCCTGTACTGTGGCAGCAGTGCGGCATGGAGGTTGAACGTGCCGAACTTAGGCATGCCCCAAACCTCCTCCGGCAGCATCCTGAAGGCCACGACCACGAAAAGATCGGCCTTGTACGAAGCGAGCTGCGACAGGAATTCCGGATCCTTCAGCTTAAGGGGCTGCAGCACGGGAAGGCCGTGCTCCACGGCATACTTCTTCACGGCGCTCTCCTGCAGCTTCTGTCCCCTGCCTGCCGGCTTGTCGGCGACGGTGACGACGGCCACCACCTTGCCACGGGTCTTCATGAGGGCGTCGAGGGAGGCGACCGCGAATTCGGGGGTACCCATGAAGATTATCCTCTTGGGCTTGAAGAAGCCGGCCACCTTGCTCCTGATCCTCCTCCACCAGGTCTTGATTATGTCCCCGTCGAAGAAAGTGGCGTCGTGGATGGCCCTGTTAGTGAGGAAGAACCCTATCGGAGCCAGCACGGCCGCCGATATGAATGTGCCCATCGCCGCAGTCGCCGCACCGTCCCTCGCAAGTTTGTTGCCGGAGATGTCCACGACCCAATAAAGCACGAAGAACAAGACGGCTATGATGGCACTGGTGCCGAGACCGCCCTTCTTGATGAGGGCTCCGAGAGGAGCGCCTATGAAGAAGAGCAGCAGGCAGGCCAGGGCCTGGGCGAACTTCTTGAGGAACTCTATGTCGGTCCGCCTCAGCATGAAGGCGTACTGATATACGTCGGATTCATTGCTGCGCATGTCGGAAACCAGGCGCCGGGCCTTGTCGGCCGCCCTCTGGTATGCGCTGACCTTTTGGTGCAGGCTGCTCCATTCCAGGTAAGAATCATCCTGGAAGAAGGGCCGGTCCGCGGGTTTCCGCACGGAGGTGTCGAGCTGGGTGCGGAGCAGCACCGGGAAAGATTGCCTCAAGGCCTCATAGTGCCTGTCATGGGCATCGGCGGTAAGCCTGCTCAGGGAATCGTGATGATATGCGAGCTGGGCGAGTTTCATGGCCCTTTCCTGGTCGCCGAAACGGGTGGAATCGGATTTCTCGTACGAATAATTCTTGAGGGGGATGATGAGGTCCTGCCGCCCGAAATCGATGTGCTGGAGTTCCCTCGTGGTGTCGCGGTACTGCCTGCTGTTGGTCTCCAGATAACTGATGCCGTTATAGAGGGTGAACACGAGATAATCCTTGTTGCGGCTCATCTTCATTTCCGCCGAATCGGCCAGGGAGAGTGATGTGTTGGCCTTGTTCCCGGTATGGTCGTACACCATAACCCCATGCATCATGCCGCCGGCCTTGTCCTGGCTCTCCACCCTGAGGACATAACCTTCGATTCCGTCGTAGAACGTCCCCGGCGGGATCTTTATCTCGTTCTTGGTGCGGCTGATATCGTCGCGCAGGGTATATATCTCATTGTATGCCTTGGGCACAAGGTTGTTGCACACGAAAAAGGCCGCCACCGCTATGAACATCGAGGCGACCATGAGCGGCACCATCACCCGTGCCAGGGAAATACCCGCCGACTTGATGGCCATGAGTTCGTTGTTCTCGGCCATCTGGCCTACCGTCATTACCGAAGCCAGAAGAGTGGCAAGTGGCAGGCAGAGTGGCAGAGTGGTGCAGCTGCCCCACAACATAAACTCGACTATCACCTTGAAACTCAAGCCTTTACCCACGAGCTCATCGATATACACCCACAGGAACTGCATCATGAGGATGAATACCACAAGCAGGAGGATCGCACAGAACGGTCCTATGAAAGCCTTGAGTATGAAGCGGTCGAGCTTTTTCAAATCCTATATCTTTTCGAGCATCGCGTCCATCGCGTCCTGTAATCCTGCAAGATTCTTGCCTCCGGCCATGGCAAGCCCCGGCTGGCCTCCGCCACCCCCTTGGATATGCTTCGCGGCATCGCGGATGTCGGCCCCGGCATTCTTGCCGGCGGCCACCAGGTCCTTGCTGTACATGAGGAGGAGCTGCGGCTTGCCGCCGAGGTCGAGCGCAGCGGCCAAGACCAGATTCTCCGTTTCCCTCTGTATGATCGTGGCGGCCTCGCGGAGCATGTTGAAATCCGGTACGGCCGTAAGCTTAATGACATTGCGACCGTTCACAGGGGTCGCCGCCTCCAACAACCTGCCTTTGAAGGCCTGGGTCTTCTCGCGGAAGGCTTCCGCTATCTGCTTCTTGTAGGAGTCGTTCTCTTCTATCATCTTCCTTATGGCGCCGGTAACCTCGGGAACGTTGTTGAACAGGCTCCTTATGCCCCCCAGGGTATCCTGCATGCCGTCCACCAGTTCTTCGGCGACCTCGCCCGTCACGGCTTCGATCCTGCGGATGCCGGCGGCGATGGCCGATTCGGAGACTATCTTGAACAGGCCGATGTTGCCGGTGGCCGAGGTGTGGCATCCGCCGCAGAGCTCGGTGCTGGGACCGAAGTTGACCACCCTGACCCTGTCGCCGTATTTTTCCCCGAAGAGGGCGATGGCGCCCATGGCGCCGGCCTCTTCCATGGTGGCGTCGCGCTTTTCCAGAAGGGGGTGGTTGGCCCTTATCATCTCGTTTACACGGTGTTCCACCTGCCTGATCTGCCCGGGCGCGAGCTTTTCGAAATGGGAGAAGTCGAAGCGGAGATATTTGTCGCATACATACGATCCCTTCTGCTCCACGTGGGTGCCGAGGATTTCCCTGAGCGCCTGGTCGAGCAGATGGGTGCAGGTATGGTTGGCGGCTATGCGGCCACGCCTGCCGGCATCCACCTTGAGAGTGAAGGGGCCGCTGCAATCCTGCGGAAGACGCTCCGCGATGTGGATGGTGAGGTCGTTCTCCTTCCTGGTGTCCAGGATCTTCACTTCCTCGCCGGAAGCGGATACTATCACGCCGGTGTCGCCGACTTCCCCGCCCATTTCCCCGTAAAAAGGCGTGGCGTCGAATACCAACTGGAGCATTTCCTTCTTTTTCTGGACCACGGTGCGGCTCTTCAGCATGAAGGCTCCTTCATGGACCGTCTCGTCATAGCCGGTGAAGGTGACGTCCTCGCCGGGGTGCCATACCGTCCAGTCGCCGAATTCGTTGCTTGTGGCATTGCGGGCGCGTTCCTTCTGCTTGCCGAGTTCCACCTGGAAGCCCTCCATGTCGACGGTATAGCCGTTTTCCTCGGCGATGAGGGCCGTCAGGTCTATAGGGAAACCGTAAGTGTCGTATAGCACGAAAGCGTCCACCCCGGGGATGACCTTGCCGGCGGCATTCCTCGCAAGATACTCGTCCATGAGTTTGATGCCGCGGTCGAGGGTGCGCAGGAATGCCATCTCCTCCTCGCGGATGACATTCTCCACGAGTTTCTGCTGGGCGGAAAGTTCGGGATAGGCCTCACCCATGTCCTCGACCAGCCTGGGTACCAGGCGGCAGAGGAACGGTTCCCCGAAACCGAGGAAGGTGTAGCCGTAACGGACGGCGCGGTGGAGGATCCTGCGGATGACATAACCTGCCTTGACATTGCCCGGCAGCTGTCCGTCGGCGATGGCGAAGCTGATGGCGCGGAGGTGGTCGGCTATCACCCTGAAGGCTACGTCGGTCTTTTCGGATTCCCCGTACCTGCGGCCGGAGATTTCCTCTATCCGGCCGATGATTCCCGAGAAGACGTCGGTGTCGTAGTTGGACGTCTTGCCCTGAAGCACCATGCAAAGGCGTTCGAAGCCCATGCCGGTGTCGATGTTCTTGTTGGGAAGCGGCTCCAGGTGGCCGTCCGCCTTGCGCTCGTACTGCATGAAGACGAGGTTCCATATCTCGATGACCATGGGGTCGTCGGTATTCACCAGGGTCTCTCCGGGCACGGCAGCCCTTTGTTCATCGCTGCGGAGGTCTATGTGTATTTCGCTGCAGGGGCCGCAGGGGCCGGTGTCCCCCATCTCCCAGAAATTGTCGTGCTTGTTTCCGAGCACGAGATGATTCGCGCTCACATGCTTGAGCCAGGCTTTCCTGGCCTCTTCGTCCAATACGGTACCGTCTTCGGGGGAACCCTCGAAAACTGTGACATAGAGTTTGTCCTTGTCTATCTTGTAAACCTCGGTCAGGAGTTCCCACGCCCAATCTATGGCCTCTTCCTTGAAATAGTCCCCGAAACTCCAGTTGCCGAGCATCTCGAACATGGTATGATGCCGGCCGTCGTGTCCCACAGCCTCGAGGTCGTTGTGCTTGCCGCTCACGCGAAGGCATTTCTGGCTGTCGGCAGCCCTCTTCACCTTTGGCGTCTGGTTGCCCAGGAAGATATCCTTGAACTGGTTCATGCCCGCATTGGTGAACATCAATGTGGGGTCGTTCTTCACCACCATGGGGGCGGAAGGAACCACGGTATGTCCCTTGGATGCGAAGAAATCCAGGAACTGCTTGCGTATTTCTTTAGATGTCATATACATTTAAATATATCTTGCAAAGATACTGTTTTTCCGCGAAAAACACATATTGGAGGCCTTAGCTTTAGATAAGACGCCACAATTGGCTCAAAATGTGTATATTTGCAAGTTATGCCGAAGTACGTGTTCAATCCTATTACCCTCACTTACGAGGAGGTGCACGAAACACCCTCCCGCAGGCGCCCCCTGCGGATCGCGGTGGCGGTCATAACCGGGGCTGCCCTGTGCTTTTTATATTTCTGGCTCTATACTTCAGTATTGGGGCTCGACCTCCCGAAGACCGCGAGGCTCAAGCGGGAAGCCGATGGATGGCGGGCGAAGATGGCCCTTGCCGAGCGCCGGCTCTCCCTGTATGAAACCACCCTGGAAGGCATCGAGGGCAGGAACGGGGATGTATATCGTTCCATATACGGCCTGACGGAACTCCCCAAGGGGCCTGGCTCATCGCCCTTCTCGGATGGCAGCCGCTATACCTGGCTCGATGAGATGCAGGCCCCCGAAAAAGTAAAGGAGACCATGAAAAAGCTGGACGACCTCACCTGGCGCGCATATGTGCAGAGCGGAGCCCTGGACGAAGTATATGCCACTTCGCTCAACGCCGGCGACATGGTTTCCCACATACCCGCCGTCCCACCGTGCCTTCCCGACAAGAACACCTTCCGCCTGTCCAGTCCGTTCGGGTACAGGGACGACCCAATCTACGGAGGCACGCGCCTGCACGAGGGCCAGGACATAGGTTCCGTGACCGGCAACCCGGTCTATGCCACCGGCGACGGCGTGATAGAGAAAGTGGAATTCAAATTCACCGGCTACGGCAACCAGATATTGATCAACCATGGTTTCGGCTACGAGACACGTTATGCGCATCTTTCACGCATAGACGTGGCCGAAGGCATGAAGGTGAAGCGCGGCGACCTCATCGGGGCCGTCGGCTCGACGGGAAAGAGCACTTCCCCACATCTCCATTACGAGGTGCTCTACAGGGGGGAGCACACCAATCCCATGCAATACATGGACCCGGACATGTCCATTGAAGACTACAAGGCGATGATCGAAAGCCGCAAGGAGGCCAATACTCCGAAACCGGCCAATATCAACGAAAGACTCAGGGAGAGGAAAAGATGAAAAGGCACGAGTACGAATTCGACGACAAGGAGATTGTCTACCGCAAGGTACGCGTCCCGTTCTTCAAGCCGGTGATGACCGTCCTGAAGCTGCTGCTGGTGTCCCTCACCCTGTTCCTGCTGCTATACACGGTTCTGGCCAGTTTCATCAGCACCGACACCGAGAAGCGGCTCAGGGCCGAGATCCGCGCCTACGAGAGGGTTTACCCGTTGCTGGAGCCCCGTGAGAAGGTCCTTGAAGAAAGCCTGGAATCCCTCAGGAGCAAGGATGACAAGATATACCGGACGGTCTTCCACAACCCGGCTCCCAGCGTGGACCCGATGGGCCCGCGCGACATACTCTTCGGCGCCGACACCATCCCCGACACCAAGATAGTCACTTATACCACGGCCAAGGCGGACCGCCTGTGCAGGCAGGCCGGAGAAGTGGATGCCGCATTTGCCGAAATCTACCGCAAACTGGCTGGAAGCGATTCGCCCCTGCCGCCCATGATCATGCCGGTCGATGACATTTCATACCCTCAGACAGGTGCTTCCACGGGCCAGAAACTGAACCCCTTCCTGAATGTGGACGTCGCCCATGACGGGATAGATTTCCTGGTGCCCACCGGAACCACTGTCAAGGCAACCGCCGACGGAACCGTAACCTCGGTCCAGAAATCGGGCAAGGGCGCCGGTAACTGCGTGACCATCCGGCACGCAGGAGGGTATGAGACGCGCTATCTGCACCTTTCGCAGATCAAGGTGTCCGCCGGGCAGTCGGTACGCAAGGGGAAGGCCATAGGCACCTCGGGCATGAGCGGGAACGCATTCGCCCCGCACCTGCATTATGAAGTTCTCCTTGACGGAAAGGCCATGGATCCGGTCAACTATCTTTTCGCATCAGTTTCCCCCGAAGAATACTCCAACATGCTGTATATGTCGGTAAATACAAGACAATCAATGGATTAACTATATGGAAAAATTATTCTGGACCATAGGCGAAACCGCAGGGATACTGGGCGAGAATGTATCTCTGGTGCGGTATTGGACGAACTGCTTCCCCAGGCTTCTGAAGCCCTCCCGTACAAGCAAGGGCAACCGCCAGTACACGGCCGCGGACATCGAGACCCTCAAGCAGATACACTATCTGGTGAAGGAAAAAGGCCTGTCCCTGGAAGGGGCGGAGCAACAGCTGGTCGCGGAGCGCTCGAAAATCAGCAAGAAAGTCAAGGCGCTCGATTCCCTCAAGGAAATAAGGGCCCGGCTCATGGAGATAAAGAAAGGTCTCTGAAAAACGGAAAAATATTCATATCTTTGCATTTCCCCAAACAGGCAATAATATAATTAAATATGGCAACAACTAAGAAATCCATCAAGAAGGTGGAAACCCCGATAGACGAAAGGGAGACTTTCGTCTCGCTGCAGAAGAACTTTGCTGATTCCGCCCAGAGCGTTCAGGAAAAACTCGGCCTCCTTTATTCCCTCCAGGCCGCCGACAACGACATCGAGAAGCTCGTCCTTCTCCGCGGTGAACTTCCCGAAGAGGTGGACAATCTCGAAACCGAGATAAACGCTCTCCAGGAGAAGGTGGCCAGGCTCAAGGACGCCATCGAAGAGCGGAACCGCGCCATCGAGGAAAGCAGGGCCCTGATGGCGGAGCACGATGAAGAGATCGAGAAATACCAGAAGCAGCTGGAAGGCATCTCCAACAGCCGCGAATACGACTCCATCCACAAGGAACTCGAGAACACCGGTCTCCTCCGCAGGATAGACCAGAAGAACATGGACGAGGCGAAGGAGAAGATAGAAGAATACAAGGACAACATCGCCGGCATCCAGGACCGCATTGAAATCCGCCTTCAGGACCTCGCGGCCAAAAAGGACGAACTCGACAAGATAGTCGGATCCACCGCCGAGGACGAGAAGAAACTCCAGGAGCGCAGGGACGGCATCGCGTCCAACCTCGACGCCCGCACCCTCAGCGCATACGACCGCATCCGCAAAAGCACCCACAATCACCTCGCGGTGGTGCCCGTGTACAACGGCAACGCCTGCGGCGGCTGCTTCAACACCATCACCCCCCAGAGGCTGGTGGACATCGCATCCGGCAACAAGCTCATCATCTGCGAGCATTGCGGCCGCATAATCGTCAATCCCGACGCCGAATAAAAGATGCCGCCCCGCAAACCCGGAAGCAAGAAGAACGACCGGCCGGACCTGGAGAACCTGGGCCTGGAGGTGGGCAACAAGCCCCCGCAGGCGCTGGACGTAGAGGAATCGGTCCTCGGTGCCATGCTGCTCGAGCCTTCCAGCGTCGACAGCGCCATGGAAGACCTCACCGCCGGCAGCTTCTACGACCCACGGCACCAGATGATATTCTCCGCCATGACCGCCCTCGTGGCGGAACATACACCGGTGGATATCGTGACGGTGAGCACCAAGCTGCGGGAGCAGGGCAACCTCGAAGCCGTCGGCGGGGCCGTCGTCCTCGCCGGGCTCTCCGAGAAGGTGGGAAGTGCCGCCCATCTGGAATACTATATCAAGATACTCAAGCAAAAGACCATACAGCGCGACCTCATCTCCGCCTCGTATGACATCCTGCGCGACTCCTTCGACGATTCCATAAACGTGGACGACCTTATCGACGCCGCCCAGACCAAGGTTTACGATGCCATCCAGAGCAACGTCCGCAAGGAAGTCAAGGACATAGGCTCAATCATCAAGGACGTGATGGGGGACATCGAGAAGCAGCAGAACACTACAGGCCTGAGCGGAGTGCCGTCGGGTTTCGTAAGCATAGACCGCATCACCCAGGGCTGGCAGCCGTCGGACCTCATCATCGTGGCGGCCCGTCCTTCGGTGGGCAAGACCGCTTTCGCCCTGAACATCGCCCGCAACGCAGCGGTGGACCACCACATGCCGGTGGCAGTATTCTCGCTCGAAATGAGCTGCAACCAGCTCGCGAAACGTCTGGTGGTATCCGAAACCGGCCTCAGCGCCGACAAGATAAAGGGTGCCCTCAAGCTCGAAGACTACGAGTGGGAGCAGCTGGAGTACCGCATCAAAGACCTGGCACGCGCCGCCCTGTACATCGACGACACCCCCAGCCTTCCCATCATGGAATTCCGCACCAAGGCCAAGAACCTGGTCAAGAACAAGGGTGTCAGGCTCATCGTGGTGGACTACCTCCAGCTAATGCAGGCTCCGGAGCAGGCCAAGGGCGGCCTGCGCGAACAGGAAGTGGCTTACATCTCCCGCACCCTCAAGGCCACGGCAAAGGAACTCGACATCCCCATCATAGCGCTCTCCCAGCTCTCCCGGAACTCGGTGCAGAGGCAGGGCAGCGGCGGCAAGCCCATGCTCAGCGACCTCCGCGAGTCGGGAAGTATCGAGCAGGACGCCGACATGGTCATCTTCATACACCGGCCCGATTACATCGGCCTGTCGGACAATCCCGGCGACAAGGAAAAAACCCAGATAATAATCGCGAAGCACCGCAACGGCGAAACAGCGGACCTCGACATGATATTCAAGAGCGAGCAGGTCCGTTTCATGGAGCCCGAGGACGCCCTCGACGCATATGCTTCCAGGCCCATACAGTCGGCCATAAACTCAGACTTCGAATAATGGCTGAAGAAATCTCCCACGAAGGGCGCATACTCGAAATCACCCCGCAGTTCACATCGGTCGAGATCATCTCGGCTTCCGCCTGCAGTTCCTGCCATGCCGCAGGATTGTGCGGGGTATCCGACGCCGTCACCAAAGTAATCCAGATACCCACCACCCTGGGCAACTGGAAAGAGGGGCAGACCGTGGACGTCTGCCTGAAGCGCAGCATGGGCTTCAAGGCCGTATGGCTGGCCTATGTGATCCCCCTCCTGGTGCTCCTCGCAGTATTGCTGGGCCTCGTCGCCCTGGGAGTCAGGGAATGGATAGCGGGAGTGTCGGCGGTGGCTGCCGCACTGGCATACTATCTGGTCCTCGGACTTTTCAAGGACAAGTTATCCGACGAATATTCGTTTTACATAAAAGAGAAGATATGACTTCTACAGTTATTTGGACAATGGTGATCCTTGCGGGGCTCGGCCTCCTGCTCGCCCTTCTGCTCTACTTCGTGGCGCAGAAGTTCAAGGTGGAGGAAGATCCGCGCATCGATGAGGTGGAGGCCGTCCTCCCCGGCGCCAACTGCGGCGGCTGCGGACGTGCAGGCTGCCGCGATTTCGCCACCACGGCGGTGACGGCGCCCAATCTGGACAATCATTTCTGCCCGGTGGGCGGCAATCCTGTCATGGAAAAAGTGGCCGCGATCCTTGGTTACGAGGTGGTCAAGAAGGCTCCCCAGGTCGCCGTGCTCCGTTGCAACGGCAGTTGTGACGCAAGGCCGAAGACCAACATCTACGACGGCGTGAAGAGCTGCCGTGCGGAATCCGCCCTCTACGGGGGCGAAACAGGATGCGCGTTCGGGTGCCTTGGCAACGGCGACTGCGTTGCCGCATGCAGGTTCGGTGCGCTCAGCCTCGATCCCGACACCGGCCTGCCGGTGACCGACGAGGGAAAATGTACCGCATGCGGGTCTTGCGTAAAGGCCTGTCCAAAGGGGCTGATCGAACTCCGGAACAAAGGTCCGCGCGGCATGCGCATGGTGGTGGTCTGCCGCAACCAGGACAAGGGTCCTGCGGCGAAGAAAGCCTGTGCCAACGCCTGTATCGGCTGCGGACTCTGCTTCAAGACCTGCCAGCACGAAGCCATAGTCCTCGAGAACAATCTCGCCTATATCGATTTCAGCAAGTGCAAGCTCTGCCGCGAATGCGAGGCCGTCTGCCCCACCGGGGCCATCCACGGGATCAATTTCCCGAAGCCTCTCGACAAGGAAGCGGTCAAGGCACGCATCGCCGCCCGTAAAGCCGCTGCGGCAGCCAAGGCGGCTGCAGAAGCCAAACCCGCAGAGCCCGGGCCGGCAGCACCCGCACCAGCAAAGGAGGAAGCAAAATGAGCAAGATAACCTTCAGCATAGGCGGTGTACACCCGCATGACAGCAAGTTCTCCAAGAACTGCGCAATAGAGGTCCTGCCTCTCCCCAAGACAGTGTATGTTTCAATGGCCCAGCATCTCGGCGCTCCGGCAAAGCCCGTCGTCGCCGTAGGTGACAAGGTCAAGACCGGCCAGGTGATAGCCGAACCGGGAGGTTTCATCTCCGCATTCGTCCACTCCCCGGCCAGCGGCACCGTCAAGTCCATAGCGCCCAGGGCGGACCTCGCCGGAAGGCCGGTCCCCCACATCGAAATCGCCGTCGAAGGTGACGAATGGGCAGACGGGATAGATCTCTCCACCGATATCGTCAAGGAGATTCCCCAAGACCGCCAGGCCATGCTTGACAAGATAAAAGCCTGCGGCGTGGTCGGCCTGGGAGGCGCCACCTTCCCCGCCCATGTCAAGCTCAATCCCGCTCCGGGCAGCCCCAAGGCCGAGGCCCTGCTGATCAACGGCAGCGAATGCGAGCCCTTCCTCACCAGCGACTACCGCATCATGCTCGAGCGTCCCCAGGAAATAGCCATCGGCGCAGCCATCATGCAGAAAGTCCTGGGAGGCCCGAAATGCTATATATGCATCGAGGAGAACAAGCCCGAAGCCATAGCAAGCATGGGCAAGGCCGTCAGGGACCTGGGCTATCCGGGCATGGAAGTCATCTCCCTCAAGAAGAAATATCCGCAGGGCGGCGAGAAGCAGCTTATCGACGCGGTCATGCACCGTCAGGTAGGATCGGGCGCCCTTCCCATCAGCGTGGGAGCGGTGGTCCAGAACGTGGCTACATCGCTCGCGGTTTACGAGGCCGTACAGAAGAACAAGCCTCTCATCACCAACGTCCTCACCATCACCGGAGACTGTCTCCCCGTGGAAAAGCAGCACAACTATCTCTTCCGCATAGGCATGCCGCTGAGCTACATCGCCGCCTATGCCGGCGGAGTCCCCGAGACTGCCGCCAAGATAGTGAGCGGAGGCCCGATGATGGGCAAGGCCGTGGTGAACATGGAAGCCACCACCGTAAAGGGTTCCTCCTCGCTTCTCTACCTCTCGCTCGAGACCACCAAGCGCGGCGAGGAAAGCGCCTGCATACGCTGCGGACGCTGCTCCGACGCCTGCCCGATGGGACTTGAACCATTCCTCCTGAACCGCCTCTACAAGGCCGGGGACCGTCTGGACGAGCTCGAGAAGAACGCCGCCCAGGACTGTATCGAATGCGGCTGCTGCCTTTACAGCTGCCCAGCCAATATCCCCCTGCTCGACAACGTGCGTCTCGCCAAGCAGCAGGTCATGGGTGTAATCAGGGCCCGCGCGGCCGCAGCGAAAGCCGCAGCCGAGGCAGCCAAGGCAAAAGAAGCTAAAAACTAGTACTATGGCTGAATCTTATATCATATCCCCCAATCCCCACTGGCATTCTCCGGCGTCAACCAGGAAACTGATGCTGGACGTGATCATCGCCCTGTGCCCTGCGGTGATAGTCTCCTTCCTCTATTACGGATGGAGCGAGATCCTGGTCATGGCTGTCAGCATCGCCTCCTGCGTGCTGCTGGAATGGGCAATCACCAAGTAT
>CAJOQW010000102.1 GCA_905236955.1 uncultured Bacteroidales bacterium | reverse complement strand
AGGATCCAGCGCACCGTGGACAAGGTCGCCGCGGTGTTCGTCCCGGCAATTATCCTGATCGCTCTAGTCACTTTCTTCTACTGGTGCTTCTTCGCAAATGAGGGAGGAGGCTTCGGGAATGCCCTCCTTTACATGGTATCAGTACTGGTGATAGCCTGTCCCTGCTCCCTGGGATTGGCGACGCCCACCGCTGTCGTGGCCGGCATAGGGAAGGGCGCGGACGAGGGAATTCTCATAAAGGACGCGGACGTCCTGCAACTCGCAGCGAAAATCGACTCGGTCGTCCTCGACAAGACGGGAACGCTGACTGCCGGCAAGCCTGTCGTGCTGCAGAGCAAATGGTTCGCCCCGTCCGCCAAGGGCATCATGCTCGCCATGGAGAAGAACTCCGAACACCCCCTGGCCTCCGCACTCGCCGCAACTATCGGTGAAGACGTCACCCCTAAGGAGATATCCGATTTCACCGCCATCCCGGGAAGCGGTATCAGCGCAACGTTCATGAGCGAGCGCTATCATGTAGGGAATACGGCACCGGAACCCTGTGCGCTTGGGCAGCAATGGACTTCGGATGGTTATACCGTAGTTTATTTCAGCGACGAAGAACACGTCATCGCGGTGTTCGCGGTAGCCGACAAGTTGAAGGAAACATCCGCAGATTCGGTGAAAGAGCTCCGCGACATGGGAATAGAAACCAGCATGCTCACCGGAGACAATGCTGAAAGTGCCGCCCTGACAGCCGCAAATGCAGGCATAGACAATATCCGGCCCGGTGTCCTTCCCGCAGAAAAAGCGGCCTTCATCAAGGAACTCCAACAGTCCAAGAAGCGGGTGGCCATGGTAGGAGACGGCATAAACGACAGCGCAGCGCTTGCCACTGCCGATGTCGGGATAGCGATGGGACAGGGCAGCGATATAGCCATCGATACGGCAATGGTGACAATCGTATCGTCCGACCTTGGGAAGATTCCCACCCTGATTCGTCTCAGTCGGAAAACCAACAGGATAATAGCCGGGAACCTCTTTTGGGCATTCATATACAACCTGATTGCAGTGCCCATGGCGGCTGGGGTCTTCGGATTCTCACTGAACCCGATGATAGCCGCAGCATGCATGGCCATGAGCTCGGTATGCGTTGTGGCGAATTCCCTGAGACTCAAGCGGTAAGGCCGCCTTTTACCTGGGGTATGTGAACGAAGACCCGCCCACGAACTCCCTAAGCAGGGACGTGGCGGGTATTTCGTTGTCGGGGACCGGCGTAAAGTAGTGGATGAATTTGAGGAGCCGATGGGCTTCGCCATATTCAGGACAGTTCTTGGGCACGCTTTCCAGTATGGGCTCCGCATGGTTGCGGAGTACGGCGAACTCAACGAGGTAGGCGCTGTTGAACATGACGTCCGCATTCTCCTGGTAAGGGTATATCCATTGCTCCTCCGCCTCGCGGACGAGGGGCCACTGGGCTATCGTCTCCCGTGCGCTGAATGCGCCCTTGTAGCAGTCCCGCACTATACGCCTCAGCAGGCGGTTGTCGCTTGTGGGGATGCAGTTGTGATTGTCGAGCGCGATGCCTGTCAGGGTACTGATGTAGATGCGGAACTTCCTGGCCTCGGGAATCAGTTCCGTCAGCCTCGGGTTGAGCGCATGTATGCCTTCCACTACCACCACGTTGTTGGGGCCCAGCTTGAATTTGCGGCCGTTGTATTCGCGTATGCCTGTCGTGAAATTATATTCGGGCACAAGCACTTCTTCTCCGGCAAGTATCTTGAGGAGATCCCGCTGCAGAGCATCGTGGTCTACCGTATCGAAGTTGTCGAAGTCGTAGCTGCCGTCGGGAAGTTTGGGCGTGTCGACCCGGTTCACGAAGTAGTCGTCGGTGCTGAAAGTCAAAGGCCGCAGACCGCAGGCCTTGAGTTGCACGGCAAGCCTTTGCGACACCGTGGTCTTTCCGGATGAAGAGGGACCTGTGATAAGCACCAGGCGTACCTTGTTCCGGCCATGGAAACGCCTGCGTATCTCCTCGGCTATCTGCACTATCTTCTTCTCCTGCAACGCTTCCGCTATTTGTATGAGTTCCCTTCCGTGCCCCTGTTGGCAGGCGAAATTGAGGTCCCCCACAGTACGAAGGCCCATGATCCCGTTCCATTCCAGGTTTTCCTTGAACATGCGGAATGTCTTGGGCTGGTCCACATAAGGGGCCAGTTTGTCGGGGTGATTCCTGTCCGGGCCCATGAGGAGGATACCCTCATGGAACAGCTGGAGATCCCATACTTTAAGGTAGCCCGTCGAAGGGACGAGGCGACCGTAGTAATAGTCTGGCGTGCGGCCCAGCGTATAATAATCCTGGTATACCTGACCGCTGGTCTGGAGGAGGCGGACCTTGTCGTCATAGTCCTTGAAAATCCGGATGGCCTCTTCTGTCTGGACCTCGAAACGGTGGAAATTCATGTCCTTCTCCACCATGCCGGCCATGCGGGCCTTGATCCTGTCCACGTCTTTCTGGTTCACCTTGCTGCCGTCCGGCTTGTGGAGTTCGCAGTAATATCCGTGCGAAATGGGATGCTCGACGTATATGCTGCAGCCCTTTATGGTGTCTTTGGCGGCCTTGCAGAGCAGGAAGAAAAGCGACCTGTTGTAGGCGCGCATGCCGTTGCGTGAGGTGGCGTCGCAGAACTCGACGTCGCGGTTGTTGTATACGCGGAACTTGAGACCCTGAGAGACATTGTTCACACGGGCGGAAACAATGGGATAGGGCTTTTCAAAATCGAAATGGGGGAGCATGTCGAGCAGGGTGGTTCCTTCCCTGAAACTCTTGAATGTCCCCGTGTTCTTGCAATATACCTGGATCATGAAAGCAAAGATAGCTAATTATTCGCACTTTATTTAGTACATTTGTACATGGACACGAAAATTCTGCTAGTCATTGTAGCCATCGTCGCACTGCTTGCTGGATATCTCACCAGCAAGCTCAGGAAGCCCCGTAATAAACGCGGCTAGAAGTACTTGACGTATGCCCTGCGCAAAGTGTAGGGCTCGACGTCATAGCCGTCGAAGAGATTCTGGACCTTGTGGTTGGAAAGCAGCTGGGGATTCATTATCATGCGGGTTATCCCCATTTTTGCACAGCCCTTCAGCGGGAGCAGCCTGCCGCGGCTCTTCTTGATAGCCATGGAGATGGTGGGGACGCATATGCCGAAGCCGGCAGCTCGCCCTTACCGCTCACGACGAGCGCCACGAAATCCGGATTCAAGACGGATTTGTAAGATGCGATATACTGTTCTATCTGCTTGTCGGTCAGAGGCGAGAATTCTTCCAGTTTGGAGAAGCTCTTGTTGTACAGATGGAACAATTCCATGCCGTATTTGCCGATGATCTCCGACATCGATTTCGCTTCGAACTCATGCAGGTCATACTTGTTATCGACAGCATCGGCAAGCCTGGCTATCCGTTCGGGAATTCGGGGAGGGTTATAGATTTCGCAAATATAGAAATAATTTGTATATTTGAAGATGTTACCATCAAACACCACCATTTAAAGAAACACTGCAATGCTCGATCCAGAAAGAGGGCTGTATATCGCCCACAGCCAGGAAGGCCCGATAAGTATTTGTCCCAGTATGGCTAACCGCCACGGCCTCATAGCCGGTGCTACCGGTACCGGCAAGACCGTCACGCTCCAGGTCATAGCCGAAACCTTCTGCCAGGCCGGAGTCCCATGTTTCATGGCGGACATGAAAGGAGACCTCAGCGGAATAAGCCAGGTAGGCCGCCTGAGCGGCTTCATCCAGAAGCGCCTTCCAGAATTCGGCATTGAAAACCCCGAGTTCCAGGCTTGTCCTGCCCGCGTTTACGACGTCTTCGGCGAGGAAGGCCATCCCATGCGGACCACTATCAGCAACATGGGCCCGATGCTCCTCAGCCGTCTCCTGGGCCTGAGTGAGGTACAGAGCGGTGTCATGGACATCATATTCCGTGTCGCGGACGACAAGAAACTACTCCTTCTGGACCTCAAGGACCTCAGGGCCATGACCATATACGTTGCCGAGCACGCGTCTGAATACCGTCTTACCTATGGAAACGTGTCGGAGAGCAGTGTCGGCGCCATACAAAGGGCCCTCCTCTCCCTTGAAGCCCAAGGGGCCGACAAATTCTTCGGGGAACCGTCTTTCGACGTATTCGACCTTCTCCAGACAAACAACGGGAAAGGCATCATGAGCATACTCGCCGCAGACAAGCTGATGCAGAACCCCAAGCTCTACAGCACTTTCCTCCTATGGCTCCTGAGCGACATCTACGCAAGACTCCCTGAGGTAGGAGACCTTGACAAGCCCAAGTTCGTGTTCTTCTTCGACGAGGCCCACACCCTGTTCGACGACACGTCGAAGGCCCTCGTGGACAAGATAGAGCAGGTGGTACGCCTGATCCGAAGCAAAGGAGTCGGCGTTTACTTTGTCACGCAGAACCCCACCGACATCCCCGAATCTATCCTCGGCCAACTCGGAAACCGCGTCCAGCATGCCCTCAGGGCATATACTCCCAAAGACCAGAAGGTGATAAAGAGCGTTTCGGACACCTTCCGCGCCAACCCCAATTTCAAGACAGACACCACCCTGCTGGAGCTCGAGACAGGCGAAGCTCTCGTCTCCCTTCTCGACGAGAAGGGCGCTCCCGGCGTAGTGCAGCGGGCCAAGATCCTCTTCCCGCTCAGCCAGATCGGCACCATCACCCCCGAACAGAGGCAGAAACTCATCGACACTTCCATGATCTACGGAAAGTACGACAGGATGGTTGACCGTGAGAGCGCCTTCGAAGTCCTGCTCGCAGATGCCGAGAAGGCGGAAGCAGAACAGGCAAAACAGGAAGAGAAAGTAGTGAAGCAGAAGCAGGAAAGCGAGAAGGAAGCCAAAAAGAAGGGCAATTCGAAGGGAACCAAGAGCATTTTCGGCAAGATAGCTTCTGCCGCCCTTGGAGCCGCGATAACCTCCGTTACCGCCAGTATCGGCACATCGGTTGCCAACGCCACGACCGGCAAGAAAAGCACTAAGAAGACTACTACCAAGGATATAGCGAACAAGGCCATCAAGAGCGCCACAACCCAGGCCACCCGAACCCTGACAAGGTCCATCCTGGGCAGTCTTACCAAGTAAACCATGCCGATGAGAAGATTTCCCGTCCTTCTTTTCCTATCTGCGCTTTGCCTCCTGCCGCTGTCGTGCAGAAGGACTGCCGGCGGGCGTGACGTGCCTCAGGTCCAAAAAGACACCGTATACCCCTTGGGATTCCTGACCGACACCCTCGAATTGGTTGAAGGGAAAGTCCGGAACAGCGAGGCCTTCACATCCCTCATGCAGAGCCTCGGCATGTCGTCCGCGGACGCTTATTCCATGGCACAACTTTGCGACACCTTATTCGATGTCCGCAAGGTCAGGGCCGGCAACAACATCGACGCCTACTATAGCGGTGACAGCACCAGCAGAAGGCTGGAATATGTCGTCTACCAGCAGGACAGGATAAGGTCGACGGTATTCAAGTGCCGCGACTCCCTCGGCCTGTGGCGGGTCGAAAAACCCGTGGACACACTGCACCTCTATGCGGACGTCACCATCAACAGCTCACTTTGGAACGACTTCAAGGCTGCGGGCGCCTCCAATCTTCTTATCGTCACCCTGGCTGACACCTATGCATGGTCCATCGACTTCTTCGGGCTGCAGAAAGGGGACCGTTTCAGAGCTTTCTATACCGAAAGGCAGGTGGATGGAGAAACCGTGGATATCGACGGCATCGATTTCGCCGTATATAACCGCGACACCAGCGCAATCTATGCCATCCGTTTCGACCAGGGAGATGGAGGCAACCAGTACTGGCATCAGGACGGACAGAGTCTGAAGAAAGCTTTTCTCAAGGCTCCGCTCAATTTCAGCCGCATCAGTTCCCACTTCTCCTATCACCGCAGGCATCCCATCTACGGGACGGTCAGGCCCCATACAGGGATTGACTATGCCGCTCCTGCGGGCACTCCCGTGCAGGCTCTGGGCGACGGTGTCGTCCTCAGCGCGGGCTGGGGCAGCGGAGGCGCAGGCAACATGATAAAAATCAGGCACAACAGCGTCTATACCACAGGTTACCTGCATTTGCGCTCTTTTGCCAAAGGCATTAAGGCAGGGACGAGGGTAACCCAGGGGCAGGTCATAGGATATGTAGGTGCCACCGGCGCGGCGACCGGCCCGCACCTGGACTTCAGGGTTTGGAAAAACGGATCCCCGGTGGATCCCCTCAAGCTGGAATCCCCTT
>CAJOQW010000101.1 GCA_905236955.1 uncultured Bacteroidales bacterium | reverse complement strand
GGGAAGACCTTCCGCTATCAAGGCGAAAAGACCATGGACTTCATCCTCTCCATAACCGGGAAAGAGAAGCCGGAGGTCATGGCGGTGGTGTCGGCCAAGCCCCTCAGCCCTTCGGAAGAATCTCTCCTGAGGGGGGAATGCAGCCACCTGATGGTCCTGGACAAGAACCATCCCGAATATCTCCAGCGCTATGACATACCCGAATACCTGAGCTATGACAGGGCCTCCTCGATAATGGCGGTGAGGTATCTGTTCAAGGGCAAGCCCTGCACCATCTTCGACTTCGGCACAACCCTGTCTATCGACATGGTGGACGCCGACGGCCAGTATAAGGGAGGCAACATCTCTCCCGGCTGCCGCACCAGGTTCAAGGCCCTCAACCGCTACGCGAAGGCCCTTCCGCTGGTGAACACGCCCGTCAGGGTCCCCCAGGAAGGCCATTCCCTGGAGAGTTCGATAGAGTCCGGGGTCATTTCGGGCATAATGTTTGAAATCGAAGGCTATATACGCCAACTTCCCGGCAATGTGATAGTTTTCACCGGGGGCGATGCGATATATTTCGCCAAGCGCATGAAGTACTCGCTCTTCGTAATGGGCAATCTGGTACTCACGGGCATGGCCATCATGACAAGCGACTATGTTGAGAAGAACATATAGGATATTTGCTGCGGCGCTGCTCCTTGCGGCGTCCCTGCCGGCATTCTCACAGAGCGGGGAATTTTCATCGTTCTCTCCCTACTCCATCTTCGGGGTGGGCAACCTGTCCCAGGCCGCATCGGCGTATAACGCCAGCATGGCCGGAGTGGGCATAGCCTCCCGCAACCACCGTTATCTCAACACCCTCAATCCTGCGGCAGTGGCGGTCAGGGACTCCCTCGCCGTCATGATAGATTTCTCCCTCTTCAACAACAACTCCGTCTTCTCGCAGACGTACCAGGGCGAAAACTACCGGTCGGCCAACAACGCCACCAACATGGCAGGCATGGCCCTCTCTTTCCCGCTGTGGCGCAACACCGCAATAATGCTGGGCATACGTCCTTACAGCAGCGTCGGGTACAATTTCGCCATGAAGGAAACCGACCCCGCCATCATCGCGAAAAACGGCAACATCAGTTATTCCGCAACCGGGGTCGGGAGCCTCTACGACGTTTCCGCCGGATTCGGATTCAACATAGGAAAAAGGTTTTCAGCGGGCGTCGAGGCCGACTATATCTTCGGCAAAATCCAGAAAACCTTCCTGCAGGACTTTTCATTTTCGGGCTACAACGAGGTCGAAGACCTGTACACCCTCACCCTCAATTCCTTCACCGGCAAGTTCGGCATCCAGTACGAACAGCCGGTCGGCAGGAACTCTTCCGTCACCCTCGGCGCCACGTATTCGCTCGACAGTCCCGTCGGCGGCTTCAACGAATATACCCGCTATTCGGTGGGGTCAGTGCAGAACACGGTGGTCCTGTCCTATTCCGACACCCTCCGAAACTCTTCGTCCAAGATACTTCTCGCAGGCGAACTCGGAGTCGGCGTGGCGTTCAATCTGCGCAACCGCTTCAGGGCGGAGTTCGACTACCTGCGTTCCGACTGGACCGTTTCTGGTATGGATTCTGCAAAGGGATTCAAAGTGGATGACGCCCCACAGGCGTTCCAGAACGGGGTAAGGGAAAGTTACAGGCTCGGATTCGAGTTCGTCCCGAACATAAACGACGTGCGCTATTACAGCAGAAGGATAGCCTACCGCGCAGGGACATACTATAACACCGAGTACTACACGGTAGCCGGCCTTCCGGTAAAGACGGTGGGAATAACCCTCGGAGCCACACTCCCGGTATTCCGCTGGTACAACGGCCTCACGGTCACGATGGACATAGGGCACAGGGGCCCGTTCAACGGGGATCTCGTGAAGGAAAATTACATAAAGTTCGGTTTCGGGGTCAACCTGTTCGACATATGGTTCCAAAAGCCGAGGTATAATTAGCAACATGAAAAAACAATAGCGATATGAAAAAGATTACATTGGCAGTTTTAACCTTCATGGTTGTCTTCTCAGGAAGCATCTTCGCCCAGGGAAAGTATGGAAAGGACAGCGCCGAGTGCATCAAGTACCTCTCCTATTACAAGGAATACTTCAAGCAGAAGGCCTATGACGAGGCCCTGCCCAACTGGCGTCAGGCATACAAGCTCTGCCCGCCACAGGCCAACCAGACAATGCTCATCGACGGAACCACGCTCATGCGCCAGCTCATAGCCAAGAACGCTTCCAACCCGACATACAGGGCCGCCCTCATCGACACCCTGATGGCCATTCACGACGCCCGCGCCACCGCCTGGCCCAGGAATGCCGTCACCGCGCTCAACAACAAGGGACAGGATATTTCCAACTATGTGAAGAACGATCCCCAGAAGCTTTATGACACCTTCGAGCAGATCCTCGCCGCAAACCAGTCCCAGACCAAGGCGTCCCTCTTCCTTTTCGACATGCAGTCTGCGATCGACCTTTACGGAAAGGGTGTCCTGGATGCCGAGCAGGTGATAAACTGCTATCAGCGCAACCTGTCCTTGCTCGACGGCGCCAAGCCCGCCAATCCCGGCGAGGCCGAGCAGATCCAGAAGGTACGCACCGACCTCGAGTCCCTCTTCATCGGCAGCAAGGTGGCCAGCTGCGAAGACCTCATCCGCCTGTTCACCCCGCGCTTCGAGGCCAGCCCGAACGACCTCAACCTGGTCCAGAACATCGTTAAGATGATGACCATAAGTGAGGATTGCCAGAACAACGAACTCTACCTCAAGGCCGCCACCAGTATGTACAAGCTCGACCCGAGCCACAACTCCGCATACTTCCTCTACAGGCTCAATGCCGTGAGGAACAATGTGGACACCGCCCTCAACTTCATCGACGAAGCCATCGAGTATGACGCCTCCGACGACAAGACCGACGCCACCTATGCATACGAGGCCGCGACCTTCTGCATCAAGAACGGCCGTCTCGCCAAGGCCAACGCTTATGCCCGCAAGGCCCTCGAACTCGACTCTTCAATAGCCGGCAAGTGCTACATGATCATCGGCCAGGTTTGGGGCAGCACCTCCTGCGGCGGCAACGAAATCAACGTCGCTTCCCGCTACTGGGTGGCCGTGGACAACCTCCAGAAGGCCAAAAATGCCGATCCCAGTCTCACCGAAGAGGCCAACAGGCTCATCGGCGCATACAGCCGCTATTACCCGCAGACCGCCGAGGCCTTCATGTACGACCTCACCGACGGTCAGTCCTATACCGTGAACTGCAACGGCATGACAGCCGTCACCACGGTCCGCACCCAAAAATAAAAGTGGGACAAACCTTAAAGGGTCTTCTCAGGATGGCAGGCGCTTCGGCGCTTGCTATCCTTGTTTTATCCTGCAGGTCGCAACTGGCCGAGGCGGAATACCTGAATCTCGGGGAAACCCCGCTCCAGACGGTGAGGGACATGTTTGCCGTACAGTCCAAGAACGGGGTGCTTTCCATCAGGATAGAGGCTCCGCTTATGGAAAGGTACGAGACCGACTCCACCACCTATGAGAAATTCCCTGAGGGTGTTTCAATTTACGGCTATACCTCCACCGGCCTGCTCGAGACCATAATCGTGGCCGATGACGGAAGGCATGAGAGGGGCAAGAAGCAAGGGGACTCCAACAAGCACGAACTTTACGAGGCCTTCGGCAACGTCATTGTGCATAACGTCCTGAAACAGGAGACGATAGAGACCGACACCCTCTACTGGGACCAGGCGAAGGAAGAGATATACACCGACTGTTATGTCCAGTTGTTCTCGCCCGACGGATACATGCAGGGGACGGGCATGCGCAGCGACGACCGCGCCGGCAACGCGATACTCTTCAATCCGTACAATAGTTACGGCATAACGGAACGCGACACGACGGTGGTAATGATTGATTCTGTGAATTTTATAGGCCCGTTGCTGCGTAAATAAAATAAAATTGCTAAATTCGCGGTCCAT
>CAJOQW010000100.1 GCA_905236955.1 uncultured Bacteroidales bacterium | reverse complement strand
CGGCCTCAGCAACGCCTATTTCATTCTGAAGGCCAGGGAGATGGGCTTCGACACCCTTATCATGGGCATGCGCTACTCCGAGCAGATAGCCGCCCTTCTGGAAATACCCGAAAACGAGACCATCATGGCCGTCATCTCCCTTGGTTACCGCGCCCAAGAGCCCAACCGCCCGAAACGCAAGGACCTCGAGAGCGTCCTCACTTTCAAATAAACCGGCTTCATGAAAAGAAGAATACTCCTCCTGCTCGGCATCCTGATATCATTATTTCCCCTGGATGCCGACGAAGGCATGTGGCTCCCCGTAATAATCTCGCAGAAGTTCGAGGATATGCAGGCGCACGGGTTCAAGCTCACTCCCGAAGACATCTACAGCGTGAACCAGGCGTCATTGAAAGACGCCGTGATGCTGTTCGGCACAGGATGCACCGGCGAACTGGTATCCCCCGACGGGCTTCTCTTCACGAACCATCACTGCGGATACAGCTATATACAGCGCCACAGCAGCGTCGAGCACGACTATCTCAAGGACGGATTCTGGGCCATGAACCGCTCTGAAGAATTGCCCAATCCCGGCCTTACGGTGAGTTTCCTCGACAGGATGGAGGACGTTACGCAGATAGTATTGAAGGGTTTCGATCCCGCCGTAATGACCGAGGCTCAAAGGGATTCGGTCGTGAGGATGAACTCCGACCGCCTCATGGAAGAGGCCGTCAAAGACGGGAAAGGACTCAAGGCCAGCGTGGAAGCCCTGTACTACGGCAACCAGTACTATCTTTTCGTGTTCAGGGTGTTCCGCGACATCCGCCTCGTGGGCGCTCCACCTTCGTCGATAGGCAAGTTCGGCGGAGATACCGACAACTGGATGTGGCCCCGACACACCGGAGACTTCTCCATATTCAGGATTTATGCCGGTGCCGACAACGAACCCGCGGATTATTCCGAAGAAAACGTCCCTTATCACCCGAAAAAATTCTTCCGCATTTCCACTGCGGGGGTGAAGGAAGGCGATTTCACTTTCGTGTACGGCTTCCCTGGCAGCACCAAGGAATATGTAACGGCCGACGACGTGCGCTACACCGCCGAGGTGTCGGATCCCCGCAAGATAGCACTCCGTACCAAAAGACTTGACATCCAAAAAAAATATATGTCCGGCGACCAGGCCGTGCGCATACAGTATTCCTCAAAGAACGCCAGCACCTCAAATGCGTGGAAGAAATGGCAGGGCGAGGCCAAGGGACTCCTCAAGAACGACGCCGTCGGCGCCAAGTCCCGCTATCAGCAAGAGTTCGCCAAATGGGCGCAAGGCACCGAATACGAGGGAGTCCTGGACACTCTCCATTCCCTTTACGTAAAGCGCGACCCTTACTACCTGGCTTACGAATACTACAGCGAAACCGCACGTGCGATAGAGATATTGCAGTTCGCCGCATCGGTGAAAACCAACCTGTCGGACCCGAAGACAATGGCGGAAATAACGGAACGCTTCTTCAAGGACTACTACCAGCCCATAGACGAAGAGATATTCTGCGCCATGATGACGGCCTTCGACCAGGAGCTGCCCGATGGCAGCAAACCCCGGTATTTCAAGGACAAGCTGGCCGAATACGGCAGCGTGGAGGCCTGGAGGGACGATCTCTTCGGGAAGACCGTCTTCACCGACAAGGCAAAGGTGCTCGCCCTCACCGAAGCGGACGCGGAAACCCTGGAGGCCGACCCGGCATACGAGATGTACGAAGAGTTCTTCGACTGGTATAACGAGACCCTGCGTCCGGTCGTGAACGGAACCGGCAGGGATATCAGGCTGGCGATGCGCACTTACATGCGCGGGCAGATGGAATTCGACAAGGAAAAACAGTTCTATCCCGACGCCAACCTGACGCTCAGGGTCACATACGGCCATGTAGCGGGATATTCCCCTGCAGACGGGGTTTCCTACAGGCCGGTCTCCACCCTCACAGGCATAATCGAAAAGGACAACCCCGATATCTTCGACTACAATATCCCTCAGGCGATCCGCGACATCTACGCCGCCGGGGGCCATGAAGACCAGCCGGTATGTTTCCTAGCCACCAACCACACGACGGGCGGCAATTCGGGCAGTCCCGTCCTCAACGGGAACGGCGACCTTATAGGAATCAACTTCGACCGTGTCTGGGAAGGGACCATGAGCGATCTCATGTACGACCCCGACATCTGCCGGAACATCTCTTTGGACATCCGCCACCTGCTTTTCAATATCAAGGAGATAGGCCATGCCGACTACCTGTTCGACGAAATGGTCTTCGCTGAATAAAATATTCGCATAATTTTGCGCTGCTTTTGAATAATTTTGCATATATTTGCATAAATATTCAAAAGTAGTGTATTATGGACAGGCTGAAAGCAAGGCTCAAACTCTCTGACGGCCATATATTCGAAGGCTACAGTTTCGGGTATGCAGCCCCGGCTGATGGAGAACTCGTGTTCTCGACCGCCATGGTGGGTTACCCCGAAAGTCTTACCGACCCGTCGTACAGCGGCCAGATTCTCTGTGTAAGCTATCCGCTCGTAGGCAATTACGGGGTACCGGCCGAAGAAACCGACGAAAACGGCATCAGCCGCAACTTCGAGTCGGAGCGCATCTGGGCAAGGGGCCTTGTCATCAGCGACTATTCGGAATCCTACAGCCATTTCGACGCTGTGAAGAGCCTGGACACCTGGCTCAAGGAACAGCACATACCCGGTATCTACGGCATAGACACCAGGGCCCTCACGAAGACCCTGCGCGAAAAAGGCTCGATGCCCGGCATCATCGAGCCGCATGGCTCCAGCCGGGATTTCCCCGTCCCCGACCCCAATGCCGAGAACCAGGTGGCGCTGGTAAGCTGCACGCAGACAATACGTTACGGAAACGGCGACAAAACAGTGGTGCTGGTCGACTGCGGAGTGAAACACAATATCCTGCGCTGCTTCGTAGAACGGGGCATCAGCCTGATACGGGTACCTTGGGACTACGACTTCAACACACTTGAATACGACGGGTTGTTCATCTCCAATGGCCCCGGCAACCCGGAATTGTGTGAGACCACGGTGCGGAACCTCCGGAAGGCCATGGAGAAAGACAAGCCCATCTTCGGCATCTGCATGGGGAACCAGCTGCTGGCCAGGGCCGCGGGTGCCGACACCTTCAAGCTGAAATACGGCCATCGCAGCCACAACCAGCCGGTGCGGATGGCCGGAAGCGACAAATGCTTCATCACCTCCCAGAACCACGGCTTCGCGGTGGACGGATCCACCCTGGGTCCCGGCTGGGAACCCTGGTTCGTAAACATGAACGACGGCACCAACGAGGGCATCCGCCACAAGAGCAGGCCTTTCCGTTCCGTCCAGTTCCATCCCGAGGCCTCCAGCGGCCCTACCGACACCCGCTTCTTGTTCGACGAATTCATCTCTCTCCTATGAAACGCCCAGACATCCACAAAGTGCTCCTGCTCGGTTCGGGAGCCCTCAAGATAGGCCAGGCCGGCGAATTCGACTACTCCGGTTCACAAGCCCTCAAGGCCCTGAAGGAGGAAGGCATATCCACCGTCCTCCTCAACCCCAACATAGCAACGGTGCAGACGTCGGAAGGCTCGGCCGACCGCATCTATTTCCTGCCGGTGACCCCGGAATATGCCGAAAAGGTGATAGATCAGGAACGGCCCGACGGCATACTCCTTTCTTTCGGGGGGCAGACGGCCCTGAACTGCGGAGTGGAGCTCCATCGCCGCGGAATACTCGAAAAATATGGCGTCCGGGTGCTTGGAACCTCTGTACGGTCGATAATGGACACCGAAGACCGCGACCTCTTCGTCAAGAGGCTCGGAGAAATAGACGTGAAGACCATCAGCTCCCGCCCGGCCGACAATCTGCAGGAGGCGCATGACGCTGCAGAGTCCCTGGGTTATCCTGTAATCATCCGCGCCGCATACGCACTGGGAGGCCTCGGGTCGGGATTCGCCGAAACCCCCGGGGAACTGGAGGTAACCTGTGCCAAGGCCTTCTCTTTCTCGCCGCAGGTGCTGGTGGAAAAGAGCCTCAAGGGATGGAAGGAGATAGAATACGAGGTGGTGCGCGACAGCTTCGACAACTGCATCACCGTCTGCAACATGGAGAATCTCGACCCCCTGGGCATACACACCGGCGAAAGCATAGTGGTGGCCCCGTCGCAGACCCTCTCCAACAAAGATTACCACTTCCTGAGGGAGCTGTCAATCAAGATAATACGCCATCTTGGGATAGTGGGGGAATGCAACGTGCAGTACGCCTGCGACCCCGACTCCAGCGAATACAGGGTGATAGAAGTGAACGCCCGCCTGAGCCGTTCTTCAGCGCTCGCATCGAAGGCCACCGGTTACCCCCTTGCCGCAGTAGCCGCCAAGTTGAGCATCGGCTACGGCCTTTTCGAACTCACAAATGCCGTTACCGGCAGCACTCCCGCCTTCTTCGAGCCCGCACTCGACTACGTGGTGTGCAAGATCCCCCGTTGGGACCTCGCGAAATTCCACGGCGTCTCGCGCAAGATTGGCTCCAGCATGAAGTCGGTGGGAGAAGTGATGGCCATAGGGCGCAGTTTCGAGGAAGCGGTGCAGAAAGGCCTGCGCATGATAGGCCAGGGTTCCGAAGGCTTCGTATGCAACAAGGATATAGCGGTGGAGGACATGGAAGAGGAATTGAAAGACCCGGCCGACACCCGCATCTTCATCCTGTCCCAGGCCCTTCAGCAGGGCTGGAGCGTGGACAAGATCCATTCCCTCACCCGCATCGACCGCTGGTTCCTCGACAAACTCCATGGCATCGTACTAACTCTCAAGGAATTGCAGTCATGCGAGGGAGTGTCGTCAATTGGAAAGGACCTGCTCTTGAAAGCGAAGAAGCAGGGGTTCTCGGACATTCAGATACTCAAGGCCGTACAGGGAGACACCGGCGGCGACGGGCTTGCCTCCTGCGTGCGCTCGATCCGGAAGGGAATGGGCATTGTCCCTTGTATCAAGCAGATAGACACCCTTGCCGGGGAATTCCCGGCAGATACCAACTACCTGTATCTGACATACAACGGCAGCGAGGACGACATTACCTGCGAAAAAGACGGAAAGACCATAATAGTCCTGGGTTCGGGGGCCTACCGCATAGGCAGTTCGGTGGAGTTCGACTGGTGTTCGGTGACGAGCCTGCAGGAAGTGCGCAAACAGGGATACCGCGGGGTGATGATCAACTACAACCCCGAGACCGTATCGACCGACTACGACACCTGCGACAGGCTGTATTTCGATGAACTGAGTTTCGAGCGGGTCATGGACATCATAGAGATGGAAGCCCCGTCCGGGGTGATAGTGTCGGTCGGCGGTCAGATCCCCAACAACCTGGCCCTCGCCCTCCACAGGCACGGCGTGCCCATCCTAGGCACGGATGCCGAGGATATCGACCGTGCCGAAGACCGGCACAAATTCTCCAGCATAGTTGACCTGCTGGGCATAGACCAGCCCCGCTGGAGCGAACTCAGCACCATGGAGGAGATAGAGGCGTTCATAGCCGAAACGGGATATCCCGTGCTGGTGCGCCCCTCATACGTGCTTTCCGGAGCGGCCATGAACATATGCTGGGACTCTTCCAAGCTCCAGCAGTTCCTCTCTGAAGCGGCCGAGGTGAGCAAGGAACATCCGGTGGTGGTAAGCCAGTTCATAGAAAGATGCAAGGAGATAGAGTTCGACGCCGTGGCGGACAAGGGCCGCATCATCGCATACGCCATCTCCGAGCATCTGGAATATGCCGGCGTGCACTCCGGCGACGCCACCATAGTTTTCCCGGCGCAGAAACTATATATAGAAACGGTACGGCGCCTGCGCAAGGTAGCTGTCAAGATAGCCGGCGAACTGCACATAACCGGCCCGTTCAACATCCAGTTCCTCGCCAAGGAGAACGAGGTGAAGGTGATAGAATGCAACCTGCGCGCCTCGCGGAGTTTCCCGTTCGTATCGAAGGTGCTGGGCATCAATCTCATAGAACTGGCGACGAAGGCCATGCTGGGGCTTTCTCCTGACCCCCCGGCCAAGAACATGTTCGACATAGCGCACGTGGGGGTGAAGAGTTCCCAATTCTCGTACGCCCGCCTGCAGGGGGCCGATCCGCTCCACGGTGTGGATATGGCATCGACAGGCGAGGCCGCCTGCCTTGGCAGCACCTTCGCCGACGCCCTCATCAAGTCGCTCGAATCGGTGGGCAATCCCGTCCCCCGGAAAAACATAGTCATATCTTCCGGCAACTCCAGGCAGAAGGCCGACCTTCTGCCTGCCTGCCGCATGCTCCACCAAGCCGGATACAAGATATTCGCGACCGAAGGCTCGTGGCGCTACCTGTACGAGAACGGCATCAAGACCATCCGCACCCTATGGCCTTCGGAAAACGCCAACAAGGTGATGCTGGGAACTTTCCCGAAGATACTCGACCTCATCAACTCCCATGAGGCCGACATGCTGATAAACATCCCCAAGAACTTCAGCGACAAGGAGCTTGCCGAAGGCTACAAGATAAGGCGTGCCGCAATAGACTCCAACATACCCCTTTTCACCGACGCACGGCTGGCTTCGGAATTCATCCGCGCGTTCTGCTCCGTTCCGGCCGGGAGCCTGGAAACCGCGGCATGGCAGGATTACCTTAGTAATATATAATTATTCAATATTTTTTGCATGGTTGAATAATTATTAATATATTTGTTGCGGTTAGTTGGCAACATAATATCATGCTTGACAAGACAGAAAGGCAGAGAATAGTCCTCAACCTTATTTCGAGGGAAAGCATCCAGAGCCAGGAAGAACTCCAGGCCAAGGTAGCGGAACTCGGGGTAAAGGCCACCCAGGCTACCCTTTCAAGGGACCTGCGCGAGCTCGGGGTCGTGAAGAAACACGTCCCCGGGAAGGGCTATGCGTATGTTGCGGTCAGCGACGGCAGCGATTCGCCGGGCGAACCCTCCGTTGCGAAAGGCGTCACCAGCATTGAATTCTCCGCCTCGTTCTGCGTCATCAAGACCCGCCCCGGCTACGCCAGTTTCGTGGCCGCACTCATCGACGCGGGTAATCTGCGGGAAATCGCCGGCACTCTCGCCGGTGACGACACTATCATGATGGTGGTCCGACAGGGCTTCCAGAACTACAGGGTGCTCGAAAGCCTCGGATCCGTCATTCCCGGAATAGAAGAAAAACTCTTAGCTTAAATAAAAATGAACGACAATGTCGTCGTCGAGGTGGCTTCTGGGAAGCACCTCGGCTATGTGGACGAAATCCTTCGTACCATAGAGGAGGCCGCCAAGGTCCGCGGCACCGGTATCGCCAGGCGCGACCCCGCATATGTGGCCAGCAAAATCAAGGAAGGCAAGGCGATAATCGCCATGGACGGAGACAAGTTCGTGGGTTTCTGCTACATAGAGTGCTGGGAGCACGAGCGGTTCGTCGCCAATTCCGGACTCATCGTAAATGAAGGATACCGCGGCAAGGGAATAGCCAAGCGCATCAAGAAAGCCGCCTTCGAGCTGTCGCAGAAGAAGTTCCCGGGCGCCAAGCTGTTCGGACTCACCACCGGAGCCGCCGTCATGAAGATCAACACCGAACTGGGCTACCATCCGGTCACCTTCCCCGACCTCACCTCCGACCCAACGTTCTGGAGGGGCTGCGAAAGCTGCGTGAACTACGACGTGCTCTGCCGGAACAACTACACCAAATGCCTTTGCACAGGCATGCTGTTCGACCCTTCCTCCAAGGCCATGGGTCCGTCCCAGACCCAGGACGGAAGGAAGAAGAAAGTGGTGGTGGCGTTCAGCGGCGGCCTTGACACCTCGTTCAACGTAATGTACCTGACAAGGCACGGGTACGAAGTGTACGCGGCCTGCGCCGACACAGGCGGCTTCAGCGCGGAGCAGCTGAAGGCCAACGAGGAGAATGCATACAAGCTGGGAGCGGTGAAATATGTCACCCTGGACGTCCGGCAGGAGTATTACGACAAGAGCATACGTTACATGGTGTACGGGAACGTGCTCCGGGGCGGCACATATCCCATTTCGGTATCGTCCGAACGGATCTTCCAGGCCCTTGCCGTCGCCCGATACGCCCAAGAGATTGGGGCGGATGCCATAGCCCACGGGTCCACAGGGGCGGGCAACGACCAGGTCCGTTTCGACATGACCTTCCTCGTTGGTGCTCCCGGCATAGAGATCATCACTCTCACCCGCGACATGGCGCTCACCCGCGAATTCGAGACGGAATACCTCAACCGCAACGGTTTCCCGGCCGACTTCAAGAAACTCAAGTATTCCTATAACGTCGGCCTGTGGGGCACTTCAATCTGCGGAGGGGAGATCCTGGATTCCAAACAGGGCCTGCCAGAAAGCGCATACCTTAAACAAGTAGTCAAGGAAGGCAGCGAGACCATCTCCCTGGAATTCAAGCACGGAGAACTCGTGGGGGTCAACGGCGAATCCTTCACCGACAAGGTCGAGGCCATCCGGAAAGTGGAATCGCTCGCCGCACCATACGGCATAGGACGCGACATGCACGTGGGCGATACCATCATAGGCATAAAGGGCCGCGTGGGCTTCGAAGCCGCCGCCGCCCTGCTTATAATCGCCGCGCACAAGTTCCTGGAAAAATTCACCCTGAGCAAGTGGCAGCAGTATTGGAAGGACCAGGTGGCGGTATGGTACGGCATGTTCCTGCACGAAAGCCAGTATATGGAGCCCGTCATGCGCGACATCGAATCCATGCTCGAAAGCAGCCAGCGCAACGTCAACGGCACCGTCACCATGCTCCTCAGGCCCCACTGCTTCGAGACCGTGGGCGTGGACAGCCCCGACGACCTGGTGAAGACCAAGTTCGGTGAATACGGCGAGATGCAGAAGGGATGGACTGCGGAGGACGCCAAGGGATTCATCAAGGTGACTTCCACCCCCCTGAGGGTGTATTACGCAGCCCACCCCGAAGAAGCCGGAAAGATATGATACGCGCAGGAATCATAGGAGCCGCCGGATACACCGCGGGCGAACTGGCAAGGATACTGCTGAACCATCCGGAGGCGGAAATAGCCTTCGCACAGAGCGGATCCCATGCCGGCGAACCCCTGTGGGCAGCCCACGCCGACCTGGTCGGGGAGACGGATATCCTCTTCAGGGCCGACGCCCCCGTGTGCGAAGCCGACGTGGTGTTCCTCTGTTCGGGACACGGCAGGTCCAAGGCTGAAGTGGCCTCCTTTCCCCGGGAATTCAAGGGAAAGATAATCGACCTCAGCAACGACTATCGCCTGGCGGCGGACGCCGAAGATTTCGTTTATGGCCTTCCCGAGGCTTTCCGCGACAAGATAAAGGGAGCCGGCCACATAGCCAATCCGGGCTGTTTCGCCACGGCCATCCAGCTGGCCCTGCTCCCGGCGGCCAAGGCAGATATCCTGCCCGAAGTCCATGTCACCGGAATCACCGGTTCCACCGGGGCGGGCCAGAGACCGCAGGAAACGACCCACTTCAGCTGGCGGACGGACAACATCTCCGTTTACAAGGCTTTCACCCACCAGCATCTGGGCGAGATCTGCGAGACTCTCCATACCTTGGCGCCATCGTGGCAGGGAGGGATCAATTTCGTGCCCATAAGGGGGGATTTTGCCAGGGGCATCACGATATCGGCCTATTTCGAATGCGGACTGGAAGAACAGGAGGCGATCGCCCTTTACAAGGATTATTACAAAAACGAGCCGTTCACGTTCGTGGTCGATTCCAACCCCGACATGAAGATGGTCACAGGCACCAACAAGGCTATCCTCCATGTGCGCAAATACGGCAATAAACTACACATAATCAGCATGTTGGACAATCTCTGCAAGGGTGCCTCAGGGCAAGCCGTGCAGAACATGAACCTATTGTTCGGCCTCGACGAGACCACCGGTCTCCGCTTCAAGGCCAACCGGTGGTAAGAGCTTATGGAACTTTTCGACGTATATTCTCTTTTCGATGTCACCCCCGTCAAGGCGGCCGGCTGCACCATCTGGGATGACAAGGGCACGGAGTACCTCGACCTATATGGGGGGCACGCGGTAATCTCCGTCGGCCACTGCCATCCCCGATATACCGCGGCCCTGATGTCACAGGCGGGACGCATCGGCTTCTATTCGAACAGCGTGCACAATCCCCTCCAGGAAAAACTCGCGCACTTGCTGGGAGAAGCCTGCGGTTATCCACACTACCGCCTCTTCCTTGACAACTCGGGGGCCGAATCGAACGAGAACGCGCTCAAGATGGCTTCGTTCCATACCGGCAAAGACCGCATCGTAGCTTTCCGCAAGAGTTTCCACGGACGCACTTCAGGCGCCGTGGCGGCTACCGACAATCCGGCCATAGTCTCCCCCTTCAACGCCGTCCATAAGGTGACTTTCTGCAACCTGGACGACGCCGCGGGGGTCGAGGCGGAACTTGCAGGAGGCGACGTCGCGGGCGTAATTGTGGAAGGCATACAGGGATGCGGGGGCATCAACGTCCCGTCCGACGGTTTCATGCGCGACCTGCGCAACCTCTGCACAAAGTACGGCGCTGTGCTCATCCTGGACGAGGTGCAGAGCGGATACGGGCGCACCGGGCACTTCTTCGCCCACCAGTGGGCGGGCATCGAGCCCGACATCATCACCATGGGAAAGGGGATAGCCAATGGTTTCCCCTGCGGAGGAATCCTCCTCTCGCCCATGTTCGAGACCGTCAAAGGGCGTCTGGGAACCACTTTCGGAGGGAACTACCTGGCCATGGCGGCGGCCGTCTCGGTGCTGGAAATCATGCAGGAAGAGAAGCTCATGGAAAATGCCTTGAAGGTGGGGGAAATCCTCAAGGGCGAACTGCCCCGCAAAGACTGCATAGAGGACATACGCGGCAGGGGACTCATGCTGGGCATCGAATTCAACTGCGACGTAGCACCCATACGCAAGGCCCTGCTATACGACAAGCACATTTTCACAGGGGTGGCGGGAAACAACATGATACGGCTGCTCGCCCCGCTGTGTCTCACCGCCGACGAGGCACGGACATTCATCGACGCATTGAACGGACTCTTATGAAATCATTTTTCCACGTACAGGACATAGGCCCCCTTGACGCAGCCCTCAGGGAAGCCCTCGAAGTGAAGGCCAACCCCTTGGCCTGGAAACATTTAGGCGAGAACCGCACCATAATCCTGGTGTTCTTCAACAGCAGCCTGCGCACCCGCCTGAGCAGCCAGAAGGCAGCCCTCAACCTCGGCATGGACCCCATAGTGCTCAACGTGAACGGGGACAGCTGGAAACTGGAGACGGGGATGGGCGTGGTGATGGACGGCGACAAGAGCGAACATCTGCGCGAAGCCATCCCGGTCATAGGGAGCTACTGCGACATTATCGGGGTGCGTTCGTTCGCCGGCCTGAAAGACAAGGAGTTCGACTACAACGAGACCATCCTCAGGCAGTTCATCGAGTACAGCGGCAAGCCTGTGATAAGCCTCGAGTCGGCCACCGTGCACCCGTGCCAGGCCTTCGCCGACCTCATAACCATAGAGGAATACCGCAAGAAGCGCCGCCCGAAGGTGGTGCTCAGCTGGGCTCCGCACCCGGGCTGTCTTCCGCAGGCTGTTCCCAACTCCTTCGCCGAATGGATGGACGCAGCCGACGTCGAGCTGGTCGTCACCCAGCCGGAAGGGTACGAACTGGACCCGCGCTTCACCGGCGGGGCCAGGATAGAATACGACCAGATGAAAGCCCTCGAAGGAGCCGATTTCGTTTACGCCAAGAACTGGTCGGCCACGAAGGAATATGGGCGGAACATCTGCCACGACCGCAGCTGGACCATAGACAAGGCCCACATGGACGTGACGGAGAATGCCTATTTCATGCATTGCCTGCCCGTCCGCAGGAACGTGATCGTGACCGACGAGGTGATAGACTCCCCAAGGAGCCTGGTTATCCCCGAAGCCGCCAACCGGGTGGTTTCGGCCCAGGTCGTCATGAAACGCATGCTCGAAGACCTCGTGAAATGACCTCGCTGAGACTCATAAAGGCGGGAGGTGCCCTGATCGAGGACGCCGGGGCGCTCTCGGCCTTCCTTGACGGTTTCGCCGCAATGCCCGGCATGAAGGTGCTGGTGCACGGCGGCGGGCGCTCCGCCACCGCGCTGGCCGACCGCATGGGCGTTCCCGTGAAGATGGTTGAAGGCCGCAGGGTCACCGACCAGGCCATGCTGGAGATAGTCACCATGGTATATGGAGGCCTTGTGAACAAGAAAATCGTGGCAGCGCTGCAGTCCCGCGGAGTGAATGCGCTGGGCCTCACCGGGGCCGACCTCGGCCTGATCCTCGCGGACAGGCGCCCCGCGGGAAAAGTGGACTTCGGCTTTGTAGGAGATGTCCGCAAGGTGGACATCTCGATCCTGGTCGGCTTGCTGGAAAGAGGAGTGGTGCCGGTCATCGCCCCGCTTAGCCATGACGGAAATGGGAACATGCTCAACACCAACGCCGACACAGTTGCAGCGGAGGTGGCGAAAGCGCTCGCCGGATGTTTCGACGTAACGCTCGAATACCGCTTCGAGAAAGAGGGGGTGCTCAACGCCGACGGCAGCTTCGTTCCTTTCATCGACCCGGCTTCGTTCGAGACCATGAAAGCCTCCGGCGCCGTTTCCGGAGGGATGATACCTAAAATCCAGAATGCCCTCGACGCCATCCGGGCGGGTGTGTCCGGGGTGTCCATAGGCAAAACCAAGATATACTGAGATGAACGGGAACATCAGCCTCCTGTGCGAAATGATAGCCATACCCTCCTTCAGCAGGAATGAAGGGGAGGTGGCGGACCTCGTTGAGGCCCGTCTTGGCGGGCGTGGCCTTAAGGTGCACCGCAAGGGCGCCAACCTGTGGCTCGACTCGGCCGACCTGAACCCGGCGGATACGGGCAAGAAAGTGCTGCTTCTCAACGCCCATATCGACACCGTGAAGCCGGCCGCCAGCTATACCCGCGACCCGTTCCTTCCCGTCATCAAGGGGGATGCCCTCTACGGTCTGGGCAGCAACGACGACGGCGGCAGTTTCGCGGCACTGCTCTCGGCCTGGGAAGTACTTGTGATGCGTCCGCAGCCCTACAGGCTCATCTGGACTGCGACGGCCGAAGAGGAAGTCTGCGGGAGCGAAGGCCTGGAATCCATCCTCCCCGAACTGGGAGAAGTGACGCTCGGAATCTTCGGCGAACCCACAGGCATGCGCATGGCCGTGGCCGAAAAAGGGCTGCTGGTACTGGACTGCAACGCCGCCGGAGTCCCGGGGCACGCAGCCCGCGAGGAAGGGGAGAACGCCATCTACAAGGCCATGGAAGACATACGCTGGTTCAAGGAATACCGCTTTGAGCAGGAATCCCCCTATCTCGGGCCGGTGAAGATGAGCGTGACGATGATTTCCGCCGGCACCCAGCACAATGTGGTACCGGACAACTGCGGTTTCGTGGTGGACATACGCCCCAACGGACTCTACACCAGCGAAGAGATCCTCCAGATCGTGAAAGAAAATGTAAAGAGCACGGTGAAGCCGCGTTCCATGCGGCACAAGAGCTCGCACATAAGCGGGGACAACCCCGTGGTGATGCGCGGAATCTCGCTGGGGCTCGAACCCTTCGGCTCCCCTACCACCAGCAACCAGACCCTTGTGGACTTCCCCTCCCTCAAGATAGGTCCCGGGGAATCTTCCCGCTCCCACAGCGCCGACGAGTTCATACTCCTGAGCGAGATAGACTCGGGCGCGGACATATATGTAAAACTCCTTGACAATCTGCAAATATGAAACTCTGGGACAAAGGCTATCCCCTCGACGGAAGGATAGAGTCGTTCACGGTAGGGAAGGACAGGGAACTGGACCTCTTCCTGGCACCTTACGACATAGAAGGAACCATCGCGCACGTGACCATGCTGCAGAGTGTGGGATTGCTGGAGAAGGAAGAACTGGAAGTCCTCCTGCCCGCTCTGGAGGCCCTCCATTCGAAAGCGTTGGCGGGAAAATTCACCATCGACGAAGGAGTGGAGGACGTGCATTCCCAGGTGGAATTCCTGCTTACGGAGGAACTGGGGGAAGTAGGAAAGAAGGTGCACTCCGGACGCTCCCGCAACGACCAGGTGCTCGTCGACCTCAAACTCTTCGCCCGTTCGGAACTGAAGAAGACCAGGGCCGCGGTGAAGGAACTCTTCGACACCCTCCTGGAGCGCAGCGAAGCAACCCGCGACATCCTCATGCCCGGTTACACCCACATGCAGGTGGCCATGCCCTCGTCTTTCGGGCTTTGGTTCGGGGCCTATGCCGAGAGCCTGTGCAACGACATGGAGTTGATAAATGCCGCCATGCGCGTGGTGAACCGCAACCCTCTGGGTTCCGCCGCGGGCTATGGCTCCTCGGCCCCGCTCGACCGGGACATGACCACTTCCCTGCTGCATTTCGACGGGCTGGACGTAAACTCCGTCTATGCCCAGATGAGCCGCGGAAAGACCGAGCGGATCGTCTCATTCGCAATGGCTTCCGCAGCCGAGACGGTGGGGAGGCTCGCTATGGACTGCTGTCTCTTCGGCAGCCAGAACTTCGGTTTCGTGCATCTGCCCGACCTCCTCACCACAGGTTCCAGCATAATGCCCCACA
Source organism: uncultured Bacteroidales bacterium (assembly GCA_905236955.1). Lineage (GTDB taxonomy): Bacteria > Bacteroidota > Bacteroidia > Bacteroidales > UBA932 > Cryptobacteroides. The sequence goes on along the minus strand of CAJOQW010000100.1, from coordinate 3,368 downwards.
AGAAGAATCCCGACGTGTTCGAACTGCTGCGGGCCCGCTGCAACCGCATCAATTCCATCCCGGAGCAGATAAGGATGATCACAGGCAACCTGCCGTCCGGTTATTTCCGCGACATGCAGCTGGTAAAGGAGATATTCATCCCCATGTTCGCCGAGATGGACGACTGCCTTTCCATTGCCTCCTATGCCGTAAGGAACCTGGAGGTGAAGGACGGCCTCATGGACGATCCCCTGTACCAGCAGGCTTTCAGCGTGGAAGAGGTCAACCGCCGGGTAAGCGGGGAGGGGATTCCCTTCCGCGATGCCTACCGCAGCGTGGGGAAGGAAATACAGGACGGGACTTTCGTCTTCAAGGGCACCCTGCACCACACGCACCAAGGTTCCATCGGCAACCTGTGCAACGAGAGGATACGCGAGAGGATGGAAAAACTCATGGACTCTTGTTTTTAAATATTTTTATTCCTACCTTGCCAGCGGAAACGCGCTGAATATGAGAATCATCCGCCACCACCATCACCATTTCGGAACCTGTCGCAAGATGAGGTGATGGTTTTGTGCGGTCTTTGAAACCGATTACACGGGCCTGCCTTATCGAAAGGGCAGGCCTTTTTTTATGTGCTCATGGATATGATACGTATAGCAATACAAGCCAAAGGCAGGCTCAACGAAGAGAGCTGTCTCCTGCTCAGGGATGCAGGGATCACAATCGACGAAGCGAAACGCAAGTTCCTGGGAAAAGCAGCCGATTTCCCTCTGGAAGTCCTCTACCTGAGGGATGACGACATTCCCGAAGTCGTGGCCGACGGTTCCGCGGACATCGGCATAGTAGGCCTCAACGAAGTGGAAGAGACCGGGGCGGGGGTGAAGATACTCCGCCGCCTTGGGTTCGGCAACTGCCGGCTCTCCCTTGCCATCCCCAAGGGGGAAGATTACCCCGGGCTTTCTTATTTCGATGGTAAAGCCATCGCTACATCCTACCCCAACATCCTGCGTAAATACCTGGAAGAAAACGGAATAAAAGCATCGATAAGGGAAATTAAAGGCTCCGTTGAGATAGCCCCTGCCGCCGGCATCGCCGACGCCATATTCGACATCGTCTCTTCCGGAGGCACGTTGGTGTCGAACGGCCTCAAGGAAGTGGAGACCGTCCTGCACTCGGAAGCCGTCCTGATCGCCGGGCCCGACCTTCCTGAAGACAAGCTCGAACTTATCGACGCCGTCCTCTTCCGCTTCGATTCAGTTACCTTGAGTCGCGGCAAGAAATACATCCTGATGAACCTGCCCGCCAAGGCCGTGGAAGAAGCCGTGAAGATACTCCCGGCCATGCGGAGTCCGACGGTGATGCCGCTGGCGGCGGAAGGCTGGTGTTCGCTCCACTCCGTGGTAAGGGAAAAGGAACTATGGGACAAAGTGGAGGCGCTCAAGAAAATAGGCGCTGAAGGCATCCTGGTACTAAATCTCGACAAGGTCATATTATGAGAACGATTTACAGGCCCTCGCCGGAGGGATGGCAGAGGCTTTGCTGCAGGGCGCAGCAGGACGACGCCCTCATAGAAGACCGCGTGAAGGACATCCTAAGCCGTATCCGAAACGGAGGGGACGACGCCCTGAGAGCGGTGGTTCGGGAGATTGAAGGGTCAGTCCCGGACGATTTCAAGGTTGGCCCCGGCGAGATTGCCGCCACTGCAGAACAAGTGCCCGCAAACGTGAAAGAGGCAATCCTCAACGCAAAAGGTCGGATTGCCGGATTCCATTCGAGGCAGATACCCCGGGAAACCGTCTGGCATGAAGGCGGGTTGACCTGCATGAGGCGTTTCCTGCCGATAAGCAGGGTGGGAATCTACATCCCCGGCGGAAGCGCTCCGCTGTTCTCGACCATCCTCATGCTCGCAGTTCCGGCCAAACTGGCCGGATGCCGGGAAATCTTCCTGTGCACCCCTCCCCGTAAGGACGGGAGCATTGCCCCGGAAATCCTTTATACCGCCGACCTGTGCGGCGTAAGCGGAATATACCGTATAGGAGGGGCGCAGGCTATAGCTGCGCTGGCATATGGCGCGGGAGGCGTTCCGAGGGTTGATAAAATCTTTGGTCCCGGCAACCGTTATGTAATGAAAGCCAAGCAGTTGCTGGCTGCTGAAGGTCATGCCATAGACATGCCTGCCGGCCCATCCGAAGTGATGGTGATGGCCGATGACAGCGCCGTTCCCGCCTTCGTCGCGGCCGACCTGCTCTCCCAGGCGGAACACGGACCGGACAGCCAGGTACTGCTTGTCACATGCAGTGAAAGGCTCGCCGACGCCGCCCTGGCAGCCAGCATCTTCCATTACGGCGAAATACCCATCCCAGTACTTAAAAGGGCCCTTGTCGAAAGAAACATAAACGTAAGAATATGAAATACAGCGAATTCAATCTGAGCAAGAACGATGGCGGACTGCTTCCCGCCATAGTCCAGGACGCCACCACCCTCAAGGTGCTGATGCTGGGATACATGGACGAGGCGGCCTTCGACCGTACAGTGGAATCGGGGCTTGTGACCTTCTTCAGCCGCACCCGGCAGGCCTTGTGGACGAAGGGAGAGACGAGCGGGAATTACCTGCATGTGCGCGGCATGTTCGCCGACTGCGATGCAGACACCCTCCTGATCCAGGCCGTTCCCGACGGGCCCGTCTGCCATCGGGGTACGACCGCCTGCTTCGACACCCCGGAGGCCGAAGGATTCGTGCGTCATCTGCAGGAAGTCGTGCAGGAACGGCACACAGGGATGCCCGAAGGCAGCTACACCTCCCACCTGTTCCGAAAGGGAGTAAAGAAGATAGCGCAGAAAGTGAGCGAAGAAGCCGCCGAAAGCATCATAGAAGCAGTCGGCGGCGACAGGGAATCGTATGTTTCGGAAGTGGCCGACCTCATCTACCACCTGACCGTCCTCAACGAGCAGATGGGAGTGTCACTGGCGGACATCGAGGCCGAGCTTAAGGCACGGCATCAAAGATAGCGGGCGCCTACGACCTTCCAGTCGATGATGGGCCACAGGGCCTCGAGATGGGCGGGACGGGCGTTGCGGTAGTCGATATAGTAGGCGTGCTCCCACACATCGAAGGTCAGCAGCGGCTTGAGCCCTTTGCGGACGGGGTTCCCGGCATTGGGCTCCTGGGTAATGACGAGTTTCCCCTCATTGTCGGCCGAAAGCCATACCCAGCCGGAGCCGAAAAGACCGGCCCCCTCCGCTGCGAATTCCTTGCGGAAAGCCTCGAAAGAACCGAAATCGCGGACAATGGCATCTGCCAGTGCTCCTTCAGGGCGGTTGTCCTCCCTGGGTGCGGAGAACTGCGTGAAATAAAGGTTGTGGTTGAGTATCTGGCCGGCATTGTT
>CAJOQW010000099.1 GCA_905236955.1 uncultured Bacteroidales bacterium | reverse complement strand
CCCGTGACTATGCGCAGGCGGTCAAGGCCTTCGAATGCTCCCATGTAGTCGAAGTACCACTGCAGCTTTGGCAGGTTCAGGCTTTGGCCCAGGAACACCATGCGGTCGTGGAAGAGTTTGCTCCCATCATTGCTTTGGGCCTGGGTATAACTACCTGCAGACCAGCGCGTTGTGAGCAATCCGCCGAAGAGGCTGCCGTTCCAGTTCACGATGTATGCCAGCGGGAAAGCTGCGCCCTTGAGGTACAGTCCGTCCATGGTGCGGGCAGCCGCCCCGTATTCCGATGCGAATTTGCCGCTGTACGAATTGGTGACGTTGAAGACGAACTCCTGCCCCTTGAGGGGATACCAGGCCAGCGCCACGCCCGCGAGGAAGTTGTCCATATAATCCACCATGTCGGAATACTGGTAGATATACATGGGATTCTCGTCAAACTCGTAGCCGCCCCAGAACTGGCACATCTTGCCGCCCATGAGGGTGAACTTGTCGTTGAATTTCCAGCTCACCATCATAATGTCAGTGGCTTTCGCGAAATTCTCTTCACTCATGGCGGCCTGCGACTTGTTCATGCGGTGGCGCAGACGGTAGGACAGATGGTCACCGAAAGAGCCTTTAACCTCGAGGCGGAGCTGCTTGGCGCGGAACGCAGCGCCCCAGTCGCCGCCTGCGTCGCTGACCTGGAAACTGGAACCGTAGTTGAAGAAGAAGTTGAACTGGTCGCCTTTCTTCTCGAGGTTGAGCAGGCGCTCGGAAAGCGAAGCATAATCGCCGTCAGACCCTCCCGTACCGGTGTTGCCTCCCTGCGCCCATGCAGTTAAGGCGCATATCGAAGCCAATAACGAAATGATTACTCTCTTCATATCCTAATATTCCTTGAAGAGTTGCTGGATCTCCTGCCAATCATGGGTCTTCGTCAAGGCGAGCATGAGCAGGATGCGGGCCTTCTGGGGATTGAGGTCGAGGGAGGCCACGAAATGATACTTGCTGTCTTCCACCTCGCTGTTCAGGCAGGTGGGGCCTGTCGGGCAACGGGACGAACGCACTATCTGTACGCCGCTCTCCTGGGCCTTGACGGCGACATCGAATACGTCCTTGTAGAAGTTGCCGTCACCCACGCCGGCGAGCACGATTCCGTCGAAACCGGCGGCCACGAGGGCCTGCATCGGAATCGGGGAAGCGTTGGCATAGCCATAGACGATGCCCACCTTGGGAAGGCGGCTGATCTTGGATACGTCGAATACCGAATTCACCGTGTGCTTGTTGTTGGGAGTCTGGAGCATGTGGGCCTCGCCGTTGTAGATGTAGCCTATGATGCCCGAGGGACCGCCTTCGAAGGTGTCGCAGTCGATGGTGTGGGTCTTGATGACCGTCTTCGCATCGAGCAGCTGGTTGTTCATGCAGCATAACACGCCCATTCCTCTGCAGGCGGGGGATGACGCCGCGGCCACGGCGTTGTACAAGTTGGCGGGGCCGTCGGCGCTGATGGCGTTGGAAGGACGCATCGAACCGGCCAGGATGACAGGTTTCTCGCTCTTGACCGTCAGGTTCAGGAAGTATGCCGTCTCTTCCATGGTGTCGGTTCCGTGTGTTACCACCACCCCGTCATAACCCTCGTCGTTCAGGATTTCGTTGATGCGCTTCGCCAGTTTGATCCAAACCTCGTCGTTCATGTCCTGGGAGCCGATGTTGACGAGCTGCTCGCCGTCCACGTCGGCGAGATTCAGGATCTGGGGAACCGCATCCAGAAGGGTCTGTATCCCCACTTGTCCGGCCGTATAGGCCGTAGATGCGGAAGTGACGCTCACGCCTGCTATGGTTCCGCCGGTGGCGATGATCCGGATTTTGGGTTTGGCGCCGATCGGGAGCGCCATGGCCAGGGCAAGGGCCAGGGCCATGAAGTGTTTCAGTGTTCTCATGTCTGTGTGGTTTATTGAATAAAGCTGATTATCAGATATCCAAGGCCTATCGCCACGATGGTGGTGATGAAGCCGGATAACTGGAATGAATGATTTATCACGTATTTGCCAACACGGGTGGTCCCGGTGCGGTCGAAGCCCATCGCGGCAACCTCGGTAGGATAGTTGGGTATGAAGAAATATCCGTTCACCGCCGGGAACATGGCCAGCAGCACGAACGGGTTTATGCCAGCCGCGATACCTATTGGATAGAGGGTGTTCACGGTGGCTCCCTGCGAGAAGAGCATTATCGACATGATGAAGAGGGCCACGGCGAAGATTATCGGATACTCCCCTATCATGGGGAACACGTGGGCCTGGAAGAACGGGAGGTTGCCGTTAAAGAAGGTGCTTCCCATCCATGCAATGCCGAAAATGGAGATGACGGCGTTCATGCCGGACGAGAACACATTCCCCCTGACTGCCACTTTCACGTCTCCCTTCCCCACGAGCAGGATGAGGGCCGCTGAGGCCATCATTATTATCTCGATTATCTGAGTCATGGACGCCCCGGCCGGCCTGAGGGACTTGAAGCAGCCGAACACCACGACAAGCACCACTGAAAGGAGGAAGGCCAGCACGGAATACTTCGCACTCCTGGGGGCCTCGTGCTCCATCTCCTGCATCTTCTTCGCGTCTTCCTGGGGATTGATGATGCCCTCCTTGACGCGGCGCTGGTATTCCGGGTCGTCTTCCAGTTCCTTTCCTACGCGATTCTGCACGAAGGCGGCCACAAGGATGGCCACAAGCGAGGCGGGGATGCAAACAATCAGCACATGCGAGAGCTCGATGCCCTTGCCGCCGAGAAGGTCGGTGCTGATGATGGCGGCAGTAGCCGCCGACACCGGGCTGCCGGTGATTCCCAGCGAAGCCGCCACGGTGGCCACGGAAAGCGGGCGTTCGGGGCGGATCTTGTTGTTGGTGGCTATCTCCGCGATGATGGGGAGAAGGGAATAGGAAGTGTGGGCCGTACCTGCCACGAGGCAGAACAACCAGGTGGTGAGGGGGCCATAATAAGTTATCCTGGACGGGTGCTTCTTCAGGAATTTCGCGGCGAGACCCACCATGTAGTCGAGACCGCCGGCGGCCTGGAGGGCTGCCGACGCGGTGATTACCGACACGATGATGAGCATAACGTCCACCGGGACGCTGCCCGGGGCCTTGCCGAAGACGAATACCAGGATGAAGACGCCGACCATGCCATAGATACCCATACCTATGCTTCCCACACGGGCGCCGATGAAAATCATGGCCAGGACAACCAGCAATTGGAGCAGGACCAGGACTGTTGACATATTTTAAGTTTCAGTGTTATTATGTGCTTTCAAATATAGTCATTTTTTCCCGATAAGGGGCACATGTATTCCGAATGTCATGTTTTTTCAGTAAGTTTATGCCTGTTTTTACCGCACTCCCATGTTAGGGACGATAGTCAATACCGCATGCATAGTGGCGGGCTCCCTTGCCGGCAGCCTGCTCAAGTCGAAGCTGGACGAAAAGTTCCAGAATGCCCTTTATGGCGCGCTGGGCCTGGTAACCCTGGCACTGGGGACGAATATGTGCGTGAAGAACTTCCCTAAAAGCGAATATCCGGTGCTGTTCATAGTAAGCATCTGCATCGGCGCCCTCATCGGATATGCCCTCGACATCTCGGGCCGCATCGAACGCGCCGCCGAAAAGCGGGGCGTATCGCGTCTGGTGCAGGGGCTTACCGCCTCCTGCCTGCTTTACTGCATAGGCACGCTTTCCATCGTCGGGCCTATAATGAGCGCAGTCTATGGCGACAACACATATCTGTTCACCAACGCCACCCTCGACCTCGTTTCGTCGGCCGTCTTTGCCGCAACATACGGCATAGGCATCATGTGGGGCGCACTGGTTCTCTTCTGCTGGCAGGGCGGCATCTACCTTGTCGCGTCACTGCTCAACAGCGCCGATTTCTTCCCCGAGGCCCTCATGGCCGAAATCTCCATAGTCGGCGGCCTGCTGCTGCTCTCCTCGGGCCTCGCCATCCTCAAGATCAAGGACCTCAAGACGGTCAACATGCTCCCCGGCCTGCTCGTGCCTGTCCTTTTCTACCTCCTCAAGGCCCTGCTGCGCTTTTAACGCCGACCGGGCCTACCGGACATAAAAACCGGAATCCTCGAAAAAATCGAAAGATTCCGGTCTGGTGCCCGAGGTGGGAATCGAACCCACACGTCTTTTGAGGACACAGGATTTTGAGTCCAGCGCGTCTACCATTCCGCCACTCGGGCT
>CAJOQW010000098.1 GCA_905236955.1 uncultured Bacteroidales bacterium | reverse complement strand
CGAAAACATCGAACTTCTCCTTATGCATGCGGAGATTCCCTCCGATACCGAGGTTATAATCGTGTCCGTCATAGTCGACACCGGCATCCGCACGGCCGTACTTTCCACCATACCCGTGGAAATCCAGGTAGTCGGCGTTCTTGAGGTTCCCGTCCATGGCAGGGGCGAAGGCCGCCTTCAGCACAGGATGGAAGGAATAACCCGCCCCAGCCCTCAGATACAGCCTGGTGGCATTTGACCCGCCGGCTTCCGGGGTGACGTTTATTTGATACGGGGTGAAGTCATAGGCCCCTTTGTACGTGGTGGCGAACACGCTGTAGTCGATGTCGGTGCTGAACTGCCTGAGGGAATCGGGCACGGTCATGTCGAACCCGTTCTTAAGCAGCCCGGACATGCGGGCTTCATATTCGTTAGTAACCTCCACCTCGGGGTTGAGGTTCTGTGCAGAAAGGGTGCTGCAGATTATCGATGCTAAAACGAAGAGATATATCTTTTTCATGGCAGGGTATCTATTGGAGTTTGGAAAGTCTTGCCGCTACGAGTTCCGGGACGTCATCTGCGGGGCCGGATGCGGAATAACCGTCCCTGATGCTTACGAGGGTTGCCCTGGCCTGTGCGGCATTGCCCCTTTCAAGGAAGGAGTCCGCAAGGATTATGTAGCAGCGCGCCAACCAGTAGGACTGGTCGCCGCATTTGGCGGCGAAACCATATACGAGCGACTCCATGCTGTCGAATTTACCGCTGTCGTAGAGGTTCTGCGCAAGCATGAAGGTGGATTCGGCACCTTCGGCGGTGGCCGGCGCGGAGTCGGAAAGGGATTTGAAGAGATCGAATGCCTTGTCCCTTTCACTCATAGCCAGATAAGCCCTTGCTGCCGTGAAATCGGCATCCCTCTTCTGGGCGGCGGTAACGCCGGGAAGGGCCTTGACCGCAGCTGCAGCCGAGGTACATTCATCCCACATCCTGGCAGAATAGGCGGCTTTCATCTTGCCCATGACCGCAGCGGACTTGTTGGCGTCCATCCTCGCGATGCCGAGCAGCTTGTCATATCCCTTGTAGGATTCGGTGAAACGGTCCAGTTCGTATGAGAGCGACGCGTAATTCAGGGCCGCCGTTTCCGCGAAGGAACCGCTTTCGAGATATTTGCCAACCTCGGCATAATTGTCGCAGGCTTTCTCCTTGTCTCCGAGCAGGCGGTAGGAATCGGCCATGTAGAAATAAGCGTCTCCCCTCCTGGCCCCATTGGGGTAGTCGGAGAGATACTTCCCCAAAGAGGCCACGGCCTGCTTGTAGTTACCGGCCAGATACACCTGCTCTGCAGTGTTGAAGTAGATGTCTTCCTTCTCCGAAGCATTACTCCCGAGGCTGAGTCCGCTGTTTTCGACATACTCGAGATATTTCTCGGGGTGCCCGGTTGCCTGATATATAGAACTGATGGCCAGCAGGGCCTCCTCGGAATACTCGCTGCCTGGCATGAGGGAGACGACCTGCTTGTACTGCTCGAGCGCGGTATCGTAGTTCTTCATGTTGCGGTACGCCATGCCCTTTCCGATGAGGGCGCGTGCGGCGAAGGTGTTGTCGGCCGTACTCTTGCGCAGGGTTTCGAAGGTCTCCGCTGCGTAACCGTTGCGTCCGCTTTCCATATAGGCCCGGCCAAGCTCGTACATGGCCTCGGCGTACATCGGAGCTTCCGACGAAGCATTCTTCACCTTGGACAAGATGCTGATCTTCGTAATCCTGTCACCGGTCAGGCCATAGGCAAGGGCCTGCTGGAAATAAGGATAGATGTTGTCCGGGGAGTCATTGTCGGCGATGGCCTTCTGATACGCCGCTATCGCAGCCTTGTAATCGTGACGGGCGAAGTCGCAGTCCGCCCTGCGTACAAGGGCGTCCTGGCGGTTGTCGGCGTGTCCTGTGGAGTTGTAGAGGTCGAACCAGCGGGCCGCAGTCTCGTACTTCTTGTCATTGAAGAACGCATATCCCAGATTATAGGGTATCATCGCGCTCTCCTTCGTACCGCGGAGGGCGGAAGTATTGTAAAGATCGTTCCAGAGGGTCTGGGCGGTCTGGTAGTTGCCCGAATTGTAGTTGGCCTCTGCGAGCCAGTAACGGCTGAGTTGGTTGAAGCGGTCTTCCTTGGGATAATAGAAGCCCGCAGCCCTGAGAAGGGGAATGGCGTCACTCCACGAGCCGTTGGCAATAAGTTGACTGGCCCTCAGATAGTTAGCCTTGACATAATTGCCCTTCTGGGTATCGTCCAGCTCCTCTATCTTCGAGTAATTGTCAATGGCGCCGGCGTAATCGCGGTTATTGAGGGCCGCGATTGCCATGTAGTTGTATATCTGCGGGGCACGTTTCTCGGAAGAGTAGCGCAGCATGTACTCTTCAAAGGGTTTGGTGTCGCCGTTGAGGTCGAATGCCAGTTTCGCGGCATTGAAGGCCGCATCTTCCCTGATGACGGGATTGAACCTGGCCATGGAGGCCTCCCTGAAAGCTACCGCGGCATCCACCTTGTCCTTGGTCTGGATGTATGAATAGCCGAGGTCGTAATTGGCTATCTGGCCGATGGAGTCGGTGCGGTCGGCCATCCTCGAGAAATTCTCTATGGCCCCGGCATAATCCCCTACTGCGTAGAGCACGGAACCGGCGTGGAAAAGGTCGCTTCGGTTCTGGCGGTCCAGGGACCTCTCTTCCTGGCGGAAGAATTCAAGCGCCTTGGCATTGTCGCCCTTCACCAGGAAGGATTCGCTTATCATCCTCGCCAGACGTCCGCGGCGCTCCGCAGGGATTGAGTCGAGCATCGCAGGGGCGTTCTCCGTTATGAAATCATAGTCCTTGTCCATGAAGCGGCATTCCATGTTGTAGTAGTCGCTGAGAGCCTTGAAGCGGCGGTCCTTGCCGCTCTTGGCAAACCAGCCCTCCGCCTCCTTGAAGTCACTTTTGCTATAAGCGATGTACCCGAGGGCATATTGCGACGGGGCCGTATATACCGAAAGGGGCATTGACACGACCCTCTCGAAATTGGGCTTGGCATACGGATACTGGTTCTGGGCAAAGGCGCAATACGCTTTCTCGAATACGAACCGGGCCATCTCCCCGGGAGCGATGCGCGATTCCTCCACCTTGTAAAGTTCAGTGGCGGCACCGTAGTAATCGGCATCTTCGAAGAGATTGTGGCCGGCGGCGAAGTGGATCTGGGAAGAAAGCACATTTTCCGGGGACTCTTCCTCGAGTTCCGACATGCGCTCGGGATAGTCGGCATCCCTGCCCTTGACGGCGCAAAGCACCGAATAGGCCTTGCTTAGGGGATCGGATAGTTTCTCGAAGATGTTGCGTGCGCTTCCGAAAGCCCCGTTTTCATAGAGCTTCACAGCTTCTTGGAAAGCGTTTGAAGGCTGTTGGGAATAAAGGTTGCCCGAGGTCAGCAACATGGCGGCCAGGGCCAGGAATATGGGTGTTTTTTTCATTCTCATTACGGAGTTTAACCAATCTAGCAAATTTAACAAAAATTGATGGATTTATTTTATATTTGCAATTAAACTTATTCACATTTTTATGGACAATCTCGTACTTTTCGAAAAAGCGGACATCCTCAACGGCGAGAACGTAGTGATCTATGGCCTGGACATGTCCATAGCCAAAGGGGACTTCGTCTATATAGTCGGCAAGGTCGGCACTGGGAAGACCTCCATAATCCGTACAATAACGGCCGAAAACCCCCTCAGGGAAGGCCATGGAGAGGTTTGCGGAATCACCCTCGAAGGCATACGTTCCCGCACGGTACCCGTCCTGCGCCGCAAGCTCGGAGTGGTCTTCCAGGACTTCCAGCTGCTCATGGACAGGAACGTATGGGACAATCTCGAATTCGTTCTGCGAAGCACCGGCTGGAAAGACAAGGACGCCATTGTGCGCCGCATAGACGAAGTCCTTGAGAATGTGGGCCTTACCACAAAGGCGCACAAAATGCCCCACCAGCTTTCCGGCGGAGAACAGCAGCGCGTATGCATAGCAAGGGCCATCCTTAACGAGCCCGAACTGATCCTTGCCGACGAGCCCACGGGCAACCTCGATGAAGAGACCGCAGACGGAATCATGCAGCTTCTCTCAGGGATCAACAAAGAGAAAGGCACGACCGTGATCATAGTCACCCACAACCGCGGCATATTCGAACGTTATCCCGGGAGGGTGTTCGTCTGCCGCGACGAGAGATGTGAAGAAACCCGTAACGACGAAGTCATCGAACTCGCCTTCACGATATGACGAAAAGGGAAAGATACGACGGGGTCATCGGGTATTTCCGGGACAACGTCGGGCCGCAGGCGTCGGAACTGCACTTCAAGAACCCGTACGAACTGCTCGTCTCGGTTATCCTCAGTGCTCAATGCACTGACAAAAGGGTCAATATGGTAACCCCCGCCCTTTTCGAAGCGTTCCCCATAGTGGACACTCTGGCCCTTGCAACCCCCGAGGAAGTATATCCCTATATAAGCAGCGTTTCATACCCCAACAGCAAAGCCAGGAACCTCGTTGCGATGGCCAGGAAGGTGATTAAGGACTTCGACGGGGAAATCCCGACGGAGATAGACGACATCATGTCCCTTCCCGGGGCAGGGCGCAAGACGGCGAACGTGGTAACCTCCGTCCTTTACAACAAACCCGTCATCGCGGTTGACACCCATGTGTTCAGGGTCTCCAACCGGGTCGGACTTTCAAAAGGCGCAACCCCGCTTGCCGTCGAGAAGGACCTCGAGCGGCACATCCCCCCGAAGGAACGTCCTGTCGCCCACCATTGGCTGCTGCTCCATGGCCGTTACATCTGCACGGCCCGCAATCCGAAATGCGGCGCCTGCCCCATCTCGGAATGGTGCGCTTATTTCGGAATCAGGTAAACTGTCCCTTCAGGGCGTCTATCTTGGCATCGGCATCCGGCCCCTTGGCTCCGAAATAGAACTTGATCTTGGGCTCGGTCCCGGAAGGACGCACTGTGACGACATCGCCCGCTTCGTTGAAGAACTGGAGGACGTTGCTTTTCGGGAGACCGGTCTTCCCGGGGTAATTGTAGTCGATTTCCCTGACCACGGGCGATCCCGCCAATTCTTTGGGAGGATTGCTGCGATAATCCGCCATCATCTGCTGGATCTCCCTCGCGCCGCTTACACCCTTGCGCACCACGGAGACAAGACCTTCCCGGCGGTACCCGTATTCCTGGTAGATCTTCTGCAGCAACTGATAAAGGGAAAGTCCCTGCTCCGCGGCCCATGCCGCGCACTCGGCCACCATGCAGCAGGAGATCGGGGCATCCTTGTCACGTACATATTCACCCACGTTGAAACCGAAGCTCTCCTCGCCGCCGCAGATGAATTCCCCGGTACCCTCGTTGCGCTTGACGACTTCGGCGATATACTTGAAGCCCGTGAGGACATCGTAGCACTTCACTCCGAAACTCTCGGCGATGTCCTTGATGAGCGGGGTCGTGACTATAGTCTTCACAACGTACTTGGTACCGTCAAGCCGGCCGAGTTCCTTCCAACGGCGGAGTATGTAATAAACCAGCATGGAACCTGTCTGGTTGCCGTTGAACAGCACCATCTTGCCGTCGTTGTCACGTACGGCTATGCCCATCCGGTCGGCGTCTGGATCGGTTCCGAGCACCAGGTCGGCTCCTTCCTTGTCCGCCAGTTCGATGGCCATCTTCAGGGCCGCGGGTTCTTCGGGATTGGGAGATACCACGGTCGGGAAGTCCCCGTTGAGTTCCTGCTGCTCCTTCACGGAAAGAACATGTTCGAAGCCTAGCCTGCGCAGGGCTTCCGGAACTATGCGCACGCCGCAGCCATGGAGAGGCGTATAGACTATCTTGAGGTCGGGATGCCTGCCGCGCGCTTCCGGGGACAGCGTAAGGGGAAGGACACTCTGGAAATAAGCTTCGTCGATTTCCCTGCCCATGGCTTCTATGAGGCCCGGATCGCCTTTGAAGCGCACCTCGGACGGGTCGGATATCCTTGCCACTTCGGCAACTATGTCCTTGTCCACAGGATTGGTTATCTGGGCGCCGTCGCTCCAGAACACCTTGTATCCGTTGTATTCCTTGGGATTATGGGACGCGGTTATCATGACTCCGGCGGTGGCTTTCTGATGGCGCACTGCGAAACTCATCAGGGGAACGGGATGGATTTCAGTGAACAGATAGACCTTGATCCCGTTGGCGCTGAGGACGTCAGCGGTGATCTTCGCAAAATCGCGGCTGTTGTTGCGGCTGTCGAACGACACACATACGCTGAGAGGGCCCTCGACATTGGCCTTCATGTAGTTGGCCAGCCCCTGCGTGGCCATCCCGACCGTATACTTGTTCATGCGGTTGGTGCCGACACCCATAATGCCGCGGAGGCCTCCGGTGCCGAATTCCAGATTACGGTAAAATGCGTCTTCCAGAGCGGCGGGATCCTTCTGCAGTTCCCTTACCGCCTCTTTGGTGGCAGTGTCAAAATCGCCGTCCAACCAGGCTTGCGCCCTTTTTTCGAATTCTTTCATGATTATCAGTTTTTCAGATGTTTTGTCCAGAATATCCTGTCCGCTTCCAGGGAGTGCTCGGCCTGCCTTCCGCGATAACCGTGCATTCCGTCGGGGTAGATCATCAACTCGAACTGCTTCCCTGCCTTCTGCAGCGCGTCTATGAGCTGGAGGGTGTTTTGGAAGTGGACGTTGTCGTCACCGGTCCCGTGGGTGAGCCTGAGCATCACACTGCCGTCACCGGGATAGTTCCCGACATGTCCGAGTACCGTGTCGGCGTAGCCTTCGGGGTTGTCGGCGGGGGTTGACATGAAACGCTCGGCATAATGGGTGTCGTAAAGCATCCAGTCGTACACTCCCCCGCCTGCGATGCCGCAGCAGAACAGGTCGGAATGGTCCATTACGAGGAGTGCGGTGTTGGTACCGCCGAAAGAAAAGCCCTCCACGCCGATCCTGCCGACATAGGAGTGCCCCTTGAGCCATTCGGCCCAGGTGACGAAATCGCGTACCGGAACGGATGTGAGGTCTTTGTGCACGAGGTCCGTACCGGCCCTGCCGGTATGTCCCGACGCCCTGACGTCCGCCACGAGGTGGATGATCCCGTTCCTGCTCCACCATTGCTGGGGGTTGCGCCAGCGGTCGGTTACGTATGCGTTGTTCGGTCCGCCATATATTTCGATATGGACCGGATAAACCTTCGACGTATCGAAATCCACGGGATAAATTATCGAGCCGTACATCGGCTGTCCGTCACCGGCAGGTATGGAGATTATTTCGGGAAGGGCAAGGGAGTCGGGGGAAGCCGGAATGGAACAACGTCCGTTGTGCCATTCGAAACCAGGTGTCCGGGAATTGGACAGGAGGGCCGTAATATCGCTGCAATCCTCGGATATCTCCACGGCATCCACATTGAAGGCAGGGTCGGTCACTGCCGTGACGTTTCCGTCTGAAGAAAGCCGGTAAAGGGCGGAGCGGACGCGGGAATCGCGTTGGGCGGTGAAATAGATGGAGCCGTCCGCGGGATTGCGACGTATGAGCCGGATACGCCAGTTTTCGCCTGAAGTGAGCCTTTCGAAGCGGCTGCCGTCGAATGAGAGGAAATAAATCTGCTCCCAACCGGTCTCGAAGGCTCGTACCATGTAGAGCCCTTCCGAAGAGAAGAGCATGTCGTCGGGCCAGTCAAGCCAGGTAGCGTAGGTTTCATGGTAGATAGGCCTGACCGAGCCGTCGGCTGCGGACACCTTGTAAAGATCGTACGTGTCCTGGATACGCGGCTCGCGTCCGACGAAAAGGGCTTTGCTGTCCGCCCCCCAGAAAGGAGTCCCGAAATATTGGTCCAATACCGGGTCGAAATCAGCCCACACGATGTCCTTTTCCCTGACAATGCCCTTCCTCGTCCTCGCCCTGTCCAGGTCCACGATGCCTATGCGGACCTCGGGGTTCCTCTCCCCCGCCTTGGGATAATGGGTTTCGCGAAGGGTACCGTCCTGCCCGAACGGGGAATAAATGGGGAACATGGGCACTTTCGAGTCATCGAAGCGGTAAAAGGCCAGCTTGCGGGAGTCGGGGCTCCACCAGAAGGCGCGGTATTTCGAAGGACGGCCGAATATTTCTTCGTAATAAACCCATGAGGCATAGCCGTTCAGGATGACATCGCTGCCGTCCGTAGTGATGCGGGTCACTTTCCCCGAGGAGGAACGGACATAAAGGTCGTTGCCCATAGTATAGGCGCAGTATGATGAGTCCGGGGAATAGGTGGGATTGACTTCCCGGGCTTGCAAGGGAAGGAAACCGAGGCACAGGGCCGGCATGATAGAAAGCAGGAACCTTTTCATTCGAAGAATCTTGAAGGGAAATTGACCAGATACACTTTCCTGACGGCCCTGGTCATGGAAGTATAGAGCCATTTGAGGTCATCCAGCGTCTGTTCATCCTGCCAGAACGGGCAATCTATGAAGACGCAGTCCCATTGGCCGCCCTGCGACTTGTGGGCGGTTATGGCATAGGCATATTTCAGTTGCAGGGCATTGTAGAAGGGATCTTCACGCACGGCATCGTAGCGGGCCTTCTTGCCCTTGATGCCGGCATAATCGTCGGAAACCCCAAGATAGAGCTGGTTCTGCTGCCCGTATGTAAGGGATGCCGATTCCGAATCCAGCGTGTCAAGGCAAACCTTTGCCCGGACCTCGATGTCGCCATAGTCAGGGAAGGACAGGGTGGCATCCGCGAAGTGAAGGCCGTAACGGTCTTCGAAACCGCGTATTCCCTGCAGGGTGGCGATGTCGCCGTTGGCTATGTAATCCAGGCCCTCGACGTCTTCCACGAACTGATAGCAATTCTTTACTATCATGAGCTTGTCTCCGCGGACGAGCCTTTCTTCCTTGTATTGGACGGCGGAACGGATGCCCAGGTTGTAGCGTATCGCCTTTTTATTGGAGCGGCACAGAACGGTGACACCGTCTTCGCCGTATCTGCCATATGCGTCCGCAAGGGTTTCCAGCAATTCGCCCCCGCCAATCCGTTCTATATCCGTAAACCCCGAGGGCTCCAGACGGACCGTTTCGAAACTGTCGTCGGGAAGGGCTCCCGATATCATCTCCCTGAGTATGGTTGCATTGTGAAGGATTCCCGATTCCCTGGCCTGCCTTACCACCGTCGTAAGGGTCTCGTAGCAGACCCCGCCGAATCCGTCCATGAAATCGGGGGAAAGGGCTGGCGAGGATTCGAGTCCGACAGGAGGCAACTGGGCGGAATCTCCGATAAGGAGAAGACGGCAGTCCGCACCGGCCCTTACGAAAGAGACGAGGTCGGCGAGCAGATTCCCGCTTCCGAAAACCGCGGTGGAACGCTGCGGGCCTTCGTCTATTCCGAGGAGCGAGACCTCATCCACTACAAAAAGCGTATTCCGCGCCTTGTTGGGAGCCATGCTGAACTGGCCGAAACCGTCGGCTCCAACGGAACGCTGGCGGTAGATATGCTTGTGGATGGTGAAGGCCGGCCGGCCGGACATCCCGCTGAGAACTTTGGCGGCCCTGCCTGTCGGGGCGAGCAGGATGCAGTGGAGCTTGAAAGATTCGAGGGTTTCTATGACAGCCGCCACTGCAGTGGTCTTGCCGGTGCCGGCATAACCGTTGACTACCATGATGTCTGCATCGTCCCCGGTAAGGAAGGATGCAACGCTGCGCATGAGCCGTTCCTGGCAGGGAGTGGCCTCTACGCCGAGGCGTTTACGGAATTCTTCATTGAGGAAAGCGGCACGGTCCATACGCTACAACTTCCTCTCGCGGTCGAAAACCAGATAGAGCACGGCAAGCACCGGGTAGATTTCAACGCGCCCCATGAACATGTCGAGGGTGTAAACAATCTTGGCGAAATTGGGCAGCAGGCCGAAATTCCCGAACATGCCCAGATCTCCAACCGCAGGACCGACGTTGCTGATGGAACTCATGGTTGCCGTGAAGGCGGTGCGAGTGTCAAGGCCGGCCGAAAGGGTGAGTCCCATGGACAGCAACAGGATGAGCCCGTATATCACGATGTAATGGATATGCGGAAAAATGCCTTCCATGGTCATGTTCTTCCCATGGAACTTGAGCTCGGTCACGCTGTTCGGATAGAGGGTACGGCGCATGTGTGCGCGCAGGGTCTTGAACAGAAGCAGCATCCTGTCGCTCTTGATTCCGCCGGTTGTGCTCCCCGCCATGCCGCAAATCGTGCCGCCGGCCATCATCAGCATGGATAGATAGAACGGGAACGGAGCGTTGTCAGCTATCGCCAGTCCGGTGGTCGAAGAGTAGCTGAGCATGTCGAAGGAACTCACAAGGAACGAACGGCCCCAGGTCGCCTCAAGCCCCTGGAACTTGATGATGAAGCCGCCGATTACGCTGAAAAGCACCAGATAGGTGATATAGAAAGCGAATACTTCGTTCTTGAATGGCTTAAGGCTCCGGTTTACGATCGAAAGCCATATCAGGCCGAAATGGATCGATGAGAGCAGCATGAAAACCATCGTGATGACGGTTATCGGAACGGAGTTGAAACTGCCTATGCTGAAGTTCTTGGTGCTGAAGCCGCCCGTCGCACATACGCTGAAAGCGTGGTTGACCGCATCGAACAAATCCATCCCCGCTATGGTATAAAGCACTATAGCGCAGACGTTCATTGCCAGATAAACGATCGTGAATACATAAACGGTCTGGTTCGACCTCATCCGGTAGGCTCCCCGTGAAAGGGAAGAAAGCTCCATGTTGGTGAGGCGAAGCCGCATCTGGCTGGTATTGGGGATTATCAGCAGCAGGAACACCACTACTCCCAAACCGCCGATGAAATGGGTACTGCTGCGCCAGAAAAGCAGGGCTTTCGGCAGGGATTCCACATCCGCCAGAATGGTGGCGCCCGTTGTCGTGAACCCGCTGACACTCTCGAACCAGGCATTCGTTACGGTGAACGGACCGCCCCAAAGGGCGTAGGGAAGCATGCCGAAGACGAAAGACAGCAGCCACGAAAGGAAAATTATTATGTAACCCTCCTTCAGGGTTATCCCGGACGTTTTATTCACGAAGATGAACGGGAATACACCCACTATGAAAGTGAGCAGGAAACTGATGGACAGCGGGCCGAAAGATGTGTCGAGGGGATCCAGCAGCGCGATTATGCAGGACAGGAACATGAACAGCGCGTCCACCAGGAGCGCGTATCCCACATTTCGGCTTACGGTACTCCAGTTCATTGTTCCTCGCTGCTCTTGTTGCGGATGGCCGTGATACGCTTGCGCAGCTGGCGGTTCTCAACAGCCATGTCGGTGATACCCTGGTTGAGGTCCTTAAGTTCGTCGTCTCCCGGGAAATCGCAATTGTAGGGGGTATTGTACGAACGGTACATGCTCAGGGAGTCGCGCATCTTGCGGATGGGCCTGACGTAATATGCATTAAGGTAGAAGATAAGCAGGAAGATGAGAAGCAGGCCGACCGCAACCGCAACTATGCCAGGGATGATGCTGCGGTAGAAAGTGCTCTGGAAGGTCTCGGAATTCTGTTCGAGGTCGATGTAAACGGCTTCCGCCAACTTGTCGATATCATCGCGGAAACGCCTGTATCGGGGCTGCAACCTCTCGAAATACCAGGAACGGGTATCGATGAAATCGGACGACAGGACGTCCTGGAGCTCCAGGGATGTCAACATGTATGCCGCGAACGAGTACTCGACGGAATCCGCAAGAGGGAGGACGGCCTTGGAAGAAAGGGATGCGCGCAGGCTGTCGCAACGGTCGGTGAAAGCCTTCTCGTCGAAATCCGGCATGCGTACGGAACTCTCGTCCCCTACCACGGAAAGTATGGCCAGGTTGTATTCGTCGCTGGCATCGGCCATCTGCTGGGCCACATTGACGCTGTAGATGTCGTTCGCCACCATGCCCGAGACATAGGAACTCATGCCCCGGTACTCCATGACCGAGATGATGCTGGACACGAGCAACACTACGGCTATCGCCCCGAGACTCAGCCAGAGTTTGGAGCGGATGGAAAGCTTCCTGTTCTTCAGGCGTGCGAATACGTTTCCAGACCTCATTCCTGTTATTTTTCAAAAAACAAAGATAAAAAATATTTACAATAAATACCAATCAGGGTCAAAGCGGAAGATCTTTTAAGATTCTTAAAAAATACTTGTTATTATTTAAATAATTTTCGTAAATTTGCATACATCACATAAAAATCAAGACGATGACCGGCGAGCAACGGGAAATAATAAAATTATGCATACGCAAAGGTGCCTGCAGTATAGCCGATTTCAGCAAGACTCTTTCCATAAGCGTCCCGACCGCGACAAAGATAGTGGCGAAACTGATCGATGACGGTTTCCTGCAAGACTGCGGGAAGGTCGGCACCAGCGGAGGCCGCAGACCGACGACCTACGGCCTGAATCCCGAGGCCGGTTATTTCGTCGGGGTTGATATCGCCCGCCAGCACTTCCACATCGCCATATCCGACTTCAAAGGGGAAATCCGTTTCTACATACAGGACATAGCATACGTGCTCGAAGCCAATGCCGAATCCTTCAGGGGCATGTGCCGCAAGATAAAGGATTCCGTCTCCGATTCCGGAATCTCATGGGAAAAGATCCTGGGAGTCGGGATAAGCCTGACCGGAAGGGTGAACCCCGAGAAGGGGTTCAGCCTGTCGTATTTCGTGAGCGACGACATTCCCCTCAAGGACATTTTCCAGCGCGAACTCGACACTCCTGTCACCATAGAGAACGATTCCAGGGCCATGACCTACGGCGAATATATGTCCATGGGGCGCGACTCCGAGCCGGACATGCTCTTCATCAACCTCAGCTGGGGCCTGGGCATGGGCATGATACTGGACGGGCACCTCTATTACGGCAAATCCGGTTTCTCCGGCGAGATAGGGCACTTCCCCATGCTGGACAACGACATAATCTGCCGCTGCGGCAAGATCGGCTGCCTCGAGACCGGCGCATCAGGTTCGGCGCTGACACGCTGGATCAAGGACCGCCTCAAGGAAGGACGAAGGTCTTCCCTTTCAAAACTCTATCACGAAAATGGGGATATCTCCCTCCAGAATGTCCTGGACGCAGTCGAGAACGAAGACGTCCTCGCCATTGAAGGGATAGGCGAAATCGGAGCCACCCTCGGCCGCGGCATAGCCGGGCTCATCAACGTATTCAACCCGGGCCTGGTAATTATAGGCGGACGTCTCATCGTCGGCAGGGACTACCTGATGCTTCCCATACGTACTGCTGTCAACAAACTGTCACTCAGCAAGGTAAGCGTCGACACGAGAATCCGCTTCAGCAAACTGGGGCGCAGCGCTGCCGCGAAGGGAGATTGCCTCCTTTCACGCGCAAAACTGCTCAATCTGCTTTGATTTCCCTCAGAAATCGAAACCGAACATCAGCATGAGACAACCCGTACGGGTCTTGTCGAAAATATCCTGGCCCACGTTGGCCACCCCCAGGTCGTACACAAGGTCGAGCCGGATTATCGATGCTGCAAGGCCGCAACCGAAGCGGAAGCCCGCATCCAACCGCCTGAAGTACCCCTCGGAATAAGAACTGAAGGCGTCCCGCGATTGATAATTGCGTATCTGGCCACCTGCTCCTACCGCACCGTACACGCCAAACAAGGGCCTGACGGCAAAGTAGGGGCTGACGAAATAATTGTAACGGAACTCAAGGGGAATTTCCAGATAATTCAAGTCATACATGAATCTTGCCTCACCGCTGCCGCTGCGGCCACCCTTTCCGATATAATACAGGCCGGATTCGAAATCGAGCGAGCGGGTCACGGGCATCCCCAGCGAAAACCCGAAAAGGAAGTTGCCCTCCGGACTCCGCCCGTCGAGGGCTGCCGCTTCTGAAAAGACGGAAGAATAATCCAATCCGATACGTGTCCCGAAAGACACAGGCATGGGCGAGCGGTAAGATGGGACGCGGTCACGATATCCCCCGCGGGGATATCTGCCGTAACGCCCGCCGTAACCGGCCGGCCCCTGTGCGAAGGCCCCGAAGGCGAAGCACAGGGTGAGGACTATCGCGACAATGCTTTTCTTCATATCATTCCGGTTTATAGGAGTCCTTGAGGGAAACCGTCTTGTTGAATACGGGCTCCCCCGGAGTGCTGTCTGCATCCTTGACATAATAGCCGGTGCGCTCGAACTGCACCGCCATGCCCGAGGCGTCGTCGAGCAGGGCCGGTTCGGCGAGACCGCAACCGAGAGTCAGCGAATCGGGATTGAGGAAATCCTTGTAATCCTTGTCCTGGGGCACCTGACCCATGTCGACAAGGGTGAAGAGGCGGTCGTAGTTGCGCAGGGTTATCTTCTTGGCATAAACTGCAGAAACCCAGTGTATCGTTCCTTTCACGCTGCGCCACTCACCCGCACCAGGACGGGTGGAGGGGTCGTACGAACAACGAAGTTCAGTCACGTTGCCGGACTCATCCTTGACCACTTCGTCGCACTTGATGATGTAAGTGTATTTCAACCGCACCTCGCCGCCCGGACGCAGCCGGAAGAATTTCTTGGGGGCATCCTCCATGAAATCGGCCCGCTCGATGAACAATCCGCCCGTGAAAGGAACCTTTCGCGAGGGTCCCTCGGGATCCGCAGGATTAAGGGGGCAGTCGAACCACTCGACCTGTCCCTCCGGCCAGTTGGTGATGGTAAGCTTCACAGGATCCTGGACCACCATATAACGGTTGGACCGGGCATTGAGATCCTGGCGGACGCACCATTCGAGCAACTGGATATCCATCAGCTGGTCCCGTTTTGAAACGCCGATCTTGTCGCAGAACATCCTGATGGCCTCCGGGGTATAGCCGCGCCGCCTTACGCCGCAGAGCGTGGGCATCCTCGGATCGTCCCAGCCCGAAACTATCCCCTTCTGGACAAGTTCGAGCAGTTTGCGCTTGCTCATCAGCGTATATGTCAGGTTCAGACGGGCGAATTCGTATTGGTGGCTGGGATATATGCCGAGCGTCTGGATGTACCAGTCGTACAGCGGACGGTGCACATCGAACTCCAACGTGCAGATACTGTGGGTTATATGTTCGATGGAATCGCATTGTCCATGGGTATAGTCGTACATCGGGTAGATGCACCATTTATCCCCGGTACGGTGATGCCGGGCATGCTTGATACGGTACATTATGGGATCCCGGAACATCATGTTGGGCGAAGCCATGTCGATCTTCGCGCGGAGAACTTTCTCGCCGTCGGCGTATTTGCCGTCGCGCATTTCGCGGAAAAGCCTGAGATTCTCTTCAGGCGTGCGGTTCCTGTAAGGACTTTCCTTGCCGGGGGTCTCCACCGTGCCGCGCCCCTCGGATATTTCTTCCTGGGTCTGGTCGTCGACATAGGCAAGGCCCTTGATTATCATCTCTTCCGCCCATTGATAGAGCTGGTCGAAGTAATCGGAAGCATAGAGTTCCTTCACCCACTTGAACCCGAGCCATTTTATATCTTCCTTGATGGCGTCCACGAACTCGGTATCCTCCTTGGTGGGGTTGGTGTCATCGTACCGCAGATTTGTCTTTCCTCCATATTTCTGAGCCAGGCCGAAATTGATGCAGAGACTCTTGGCATGCCCGAGATGCAGATATCCGTTGGGCTCCGGGGGGAACCGTGTAAGGATGCCGTCGACCTTGCCTGTCCTGAGGTCCTCCTCTATTATTTCTTCGAGGAAATTCAGATTCTTCTTTTCTTCTTCCATGGTAAAAGTTGTGCTCTATGCTGCAAAAATAGCGATTTATTTTGAGATAACCCCCCTGGAGTTGCGTCCGTCGACACATATGAACAAGGGTTCGGGGAAACGGACGTGCCTGAAATACTTCCCTTCCCCGTATGAGGGCATGGAATCGAGGGGCGCCTGTTCGAAGGTATCGGCTCCCATATAACCCACGCCGAAGGCGGTAAGGTTCTGGAAGAAATGGGTACCCTGGCTCTGATCGCTCATGAAACCGGGGAGTTCGCATTCCACCAGGGCCTTGACCTCTGAGATATCTCCCCACTTCACCGGTACGCCGAGGGTGGGAACTGAGGTGCCCCAGCGTCCGTATCCTATCAGCACATATCCTGTTTCTTCCGACAACATGCGTTCGTTCAAGGCCGCGATCTCGGCTGCCATTTCTACGGTCTTCAAGGGATCGAAGGCTTCTTTCTTGAGATAAACGATGTCCCTGACCCCCTCGATCATTCCCGTTCCAAGGGCATTCTCCGACAAGATGATCGCAGAGCTGGTATCTATCTTCTCCCAGTCCACCTCCGTTCCCTTGCTGTCGGTAGATATGGGCCTTATCTGCAGGACGTTGAACAGGGCCCTGTCTCCTGCCCCGGGAGAGAGTTCGGCGGCAAATTCCATTTCCACCTCACAGCGCATTTCCTGCCGGGCTATCGCCAGCAGGCTGCGCACTATCTCCGCAAGGGGGAATGTGTCGTATTTCAGTATCTGTGCGAAAGTTATATACTTGGGGCCGTCCGGGAAGGCGGAATCCACAAGTTTCCGGTCGTTGCGGTCGTAGGTGGAAGCGACATGCCTGAGCGAAGCAAAACCCTTGCATTCCCCGATAGGAAGACGGGCCAGGTTGACGGAGTCGTCGACGGAGGTCTTGAACTTGTCGGGACGGAGGTCGAGCGCATACATGACCTGCTGGGAATCGCGCATGGCCAGGTCCGGGGTCGAAATCTGCAGGGTCTGGTGCGGGCAGGAAGGAGAAAAACGCAGGACTTTCTCACCATCGACAACGGCTTTCCCAAGTCCGTATGCCAGCTTGACTATGCCGTCTTCGGCTTTCTCATAACCCACGGGATAGAAATTCAGCGAGCGGGCAACGCCCGAGAAGGTAGGGAAATACCAGTTCCCTTCGTAGGTCCCGCATACTTCCTGCACGACTATCGCCATCTCTTCCTCGGCGATTACGTTGCCGGAGGCCTGGATGTAGGAACGGGACGAGCCGAAATAGACGCTGGCATAGACGCTCTTTATCGCCTTGGACAGAAGGCGCAGCTGTTGGTCGTCATCATCCGTACGAGGGATCATATAGGTGGAATATACCCCTGCAAACGGCTGATAATAAGAATCTTCCAATTTTGATGAAGAACGTATGGCGAGAGGACGGCGGCAGTACCTTATGAAATTCCGCAGGGCTTCCACCAAGTCTTGGGGCAAGGTCGCGGAAACGAATTCCGAAAGCAGTTCCGCATCGTCGAGATTGGAGTTGATGACATACTGGAGACCGTTTTCAAGGACGAAACGGACGAAATACGAAGTAGTGATAACCATGGAACGGGGAACGAGGATCCGTACGCCCTCCCACTTGTCGTAGAGTTCGTATTTCTGCAGCAGATGGTTGAGGAAAGCGAGCCCCCTGGCCTTTCCGCCCAGGGAACCGTCACCCAGCCGGACGAACCGAATGGCATCGTTGTAACTCTCCGGGACATATTTCGCCACTGCGCCGAGTCCCTGCTTGATACGGAAATCATGGATTTCGGAAGCGAAAATCGAAGCGGCCTCGGGGTTGCCGGCGAGAGACATGGCCTGTATCTTCTTCCCTATCACGAAGATACCCCTGGCGAGCAGCCACTTGCTGAGATAGTTACGGGAAATGAGGCTGTCAAGCACCCTCTGGGGGATGTTGCGCAGCAATTTCTCCACTCCGAGCAGGTCGCTGGCCCTGGCAATTTCCTCGCCCGAGTCGGGATCCGTGACTACGAAGTCGCCGAACCCGAAATTGGCCCCGATATACTCCCTGACATCATGTTGGAGAGTCTGGGACTGCTTGAGGACGAATCCCGCCTTAAGGCCTTCCGCTACCGGGCGCATGCTTTCCTGGGAACTCTGCATGAGGAAAGGCATCTTCGGGTTCTCAGCCCTTATCATGCGGCAGAGATCCACGCCGGCATCAAGTTTTTCGGTCGAAGAATCATCGCCCTTGTGCCTTACGAAGCCTATGTCCGAGATGACCCCGAGCAGATTCTTCCCATAGCGCCGGTAAAGGTCTATCGCATCGTCGTAATTGGTAGCCAGGAGCAACTTCGGCCTGGAGCGCTTGCGCAGCGCTTGTTCCGTCTCATTCAGGGCGTCCTTTATGCTCTCGCGGTTCTGTTCGAGCATAAGCCGGTAAATGAGCGAAAGATAACTGCTGTAGTAGCGGACACTGTCTTCTACCAGCAGGATGGCCTGGACACCGTATTCCAGGATGTCATGCCCGGCATTGAGGCTGTCCTCCATCAACTTGATGATGGCTATGATAAGGTCTGTCGAGTTGTCCCAGCAGAAGATGTAGTCGATGTTCGTCCTGTCCAGTCTCCTTATACGGCGCGCCATTTCCCCGCTGTAAGAGGAAAGCAGCACCACCGGGGCGGCAGGATTCGCAACTTTCATGCGCGCGGCGAAGCCAATGATGTCCATCCTGCCGATATTATAGACGGCTATCACCAGGTCGAAATCCTCGCCTGCCCGTTCGATAGCCTCTTCAGGTGTCTCGGCCCTGGTGATGGCAGGCGGATTGCTGAGGTTGAGTTCGGCATACTCCGAGGCAAGCTGCTCTTCTAGCCGCCCGTCCTCTTCAAGGGCGAAGTTGTCGTAATTGCTGCAGACCAGGAGTATCTTGCGGATACGTTTGGCCATCAAGGACTTGCTGTCGGATTTCGAGTTCATGGCAGGGTCTCCTTATTCTACCGTCACGCTTTTTGCGAGGTTCCTGGGCTGGTCCACATTACGGTCTTTCGCTATGGCAATATGATATGCCAGCAATTGAAGCGGAATGACGCTGAGCAGCGGTGCGAAGCATTCTTCCGTATCGGGAATTTCAAACGACCAGTCGGATATCTTCTTGACATCCACGTCGCCTTCGGTGACTATCGATATGATCTTGCCCTTCCTGGCCTTGATTTCCTGGATGTTGCTCAGGATCTTGTCATAATGGCCCTTGCGGGTAGCAATGACGACCACCGGCATCTCCTCGTCGATGAGCGCGATGGGGCCGTGCTTCATCTCGGCTGCCGGGTAGCCTTCGGCATGGATATAGGAAATTTCCTTGAGCTTGAGGGCACCTTCGAGCGCTACCGGATAGTTGTATGCGCGTCCGAGATACAGGAAGTTGCGCGCATATGTGAAAGTTTTGGACAGTTCTTCTATCTGCTTGTCCTGCTTAAGGATACTGGTGATTTTGTCGGGTATGTTCTGAAGCTCGCCGATAAGGGCGGTCCTCCTTTCGTCGGAAATGGTCCCCTTGAGTTCCGCAATGCATATCGCCAGCAGGAAAAGGGTTGT
>CAJOQW010000097.1 GCA_905236955.1 uncultured Bacteroidales bacterium | reverse complement strand
TTCTTTCGGGATGTAGCGCAGTTGGTAGCGCACTACGTTCGGGACGTAGGGGTCGCTCGTTCGAGTCGAGTCATCCCGACAAAAAAAGAAGCCTCCGCAATGGAGGCTTCCTTTGTGTATGTAACAATCCTTAGAAGCGGAAGGACAGCTGGAAGTCCAGGATGTGGAAGTTTTTGGTCTCGCTGAGGCGCTCATCGATTGCATAGCTGTAGATGGCGGAGAGCACGAGATTCCTTGTAAACTGATAATCGAAACCGGCATCGAAGCGGGTATTGGCACGTTCCCAGGTCTTGTTGTCACGATAAACGTCGTAACGAGCCTTGAAATGGCAGACATTGGGAATTATGGGAGCGATGACAAGGGCGTAGAATGCATCCGAATAGTCACCCAGGATAGGGTTGATAGTGACATCGGTGGTTCCGTTGTTGCCATATCCGGTAGCGAAAGCAGGACCATAGCTGTGTACATACTCCGAACGCAGGGTCCAGTCGCTGAACTTGTATTCGCCGCTGAGGGCATAACGCCTGCGGGGCAGTACCACAGTACCCATAGAGCCGACACGTGCATAGTTGCCATACCACCCGAAGGCACCGATCCGGGCCCCCTCGAAGGGTATGAACCACATGCCGCCGATGATATCCTTGGTATTGTCCACATCGGAGACGTTGATTCCCTGGCCATTGTAGAAGCCGAGCTGATAATGCAGAAGCGGATGGTCATCGAGTTCGAAGAGGTCGCCCTGGAATTGCAGGCCTAGGTCGCGGCCGTTGGAGGAATGCTCCCCTACCCTGTCATTCATGCCGGCGAGCTTGTCTATACCCTGGCCGTAGCCGTAGAAACCCTGGTCGATGGGGTTCATGGGATTCTCGAAGGTGAAAGCCCTCTTGAACTGTCCGAATTTGACATAGAACGGTTTATATTTCTGCCACTCCACGTAGGCGTCCACGATGCGGGGACCGCCTATCCTGTTGGAGATGCCGTTGACCTGGAGCTGCAGGCGGTAGTCGAAATCTCCCATGATCTTTCCGGCAGCCTGCACCCTGGCGATACGCAGGCTCATGGTGTTGTCGGGCGTGGCGTTGGAAGTGTAGTTGGCCCTGGTGATGACGAAGCCGCTGAATTTGGTGGTGAGCGCCGGAACCTTGACGGACTCCTGTGCAAAGGCGGCGGCGCAGACGCCAAGTGCAAGTACTATCGTAAAAAATCTTTTCATATCCTAAACGAACGGGAATATCTTGGTAAGCCAGAAGAAGCCGAACACGAAGCCTACGACACCAATGATGAGACCGACCTTGGTCATGTCCTTGGTTTCTACCAGACCGGTAGAAGCGGCGATAGCATTCGGCGGAGTGGAGATGGGGAAGCACATCGCGATGGAGGCGCACACAGCTATGAAGGTGATCATGGCCTTGGTACCGCCGAGAGCCAGGAAGGCTGCGTTGTTGGCGGCGGCAGGGTCTGCCATTCCTTCAGCTACCACGATGAGGATAGGGATCAGCAGGGCCGCTGTAGCTGAGTTGCTGATGAAGTTGGAAAGGAAGTAGCAGATGAGGCCGGCCAGCACAAGGACGAGAACCACCGACATGCTTCCGAACGGGATGGCCTCGATGAGGGTCTTGGCCAGGCCGGTGCCCTGAAGGGCGGTGCCGAGGGCGAAGCCTCCTGCAACGAGCCAGAGTACGCTCCAATTGATTTCCTTGATATCGTCCTTGGTGAAGATGCCGAGCATCGTGAGGAGTGCCAGGGGGATGAGGGCGACCACGTTGGAATTGACCTTGTGGACGGCTTCCGTCATCCAGAGCAGGATGGTTCCGAGGAAGATTATCCACACCGCGGTGGTCTTCCAGTCTTTCTTGCGCTGGCTCTTGGGGATTTCAAGGACGACTTCCTTCGACTTGAAGGGGAAGAACATCTGAAGGAGGAACCATGCGAAAGTGATCATGACTATCACATAGGGGACCATATGGAGCATCCAGGTACCGAAACCTATCTCGGCCCCTGCATCTGCCAGGAAACGCACTGCCGTGGCGTTGGGAGGAGTGCCGATGGGAGTGCCTATACCGCCGATATTGGCTGCTATGGGGATTGCCAGGGCCAGGCCCACCCGGCCGTGGTCATCCTTGGGAAGGACTGCGAGGACCGGGGCGAGGAAGGCGAGCATCATGGCCGCCGTAGCAGTGTTGCTCATGAACATCGAGAAGATGCTGATGACTATGAGGAACCCCAGAAGGACTGCTTTCGGTTTTTTACCGAATGGCAGGAGGAGCACCCGGGCGAGGGTTACGTCCAGGCCATATTTCTCTGCTACGATTGCCAGCACGAAGCCGCCCAGGAACAGCATGACGACAGGGTCGGCGAATGCAGCCATCAACTGCTTGTAATCGACCAGCGTACCGGCATCGGGAGTGCAGAGGAAACCGAATCCCTTGTTTGAGACGGTAAGAAGCGAGAGCACTATCACCAGCAGCGAGGTGGTCCAGTTCGGGATGATCTCGAAGATCCACATAAGGGCCGCGAATGCAAAAAGGGCGATGACCCTCTGCTGGGTGGCGGTCAATGATTCGATTCCAAAGAAAGATGTGGGCACAGCCCAGAGGAATATTGTGACCAACAGCACTATAGGCAGCAGCACACAATACTTTACGTTGATTTTTTTAGAAACCATGGCCAGGTTTGTTGTTTATACAAAACGCAGTCGCTTCCAAAAAGAAGCGACTGCAAATTTAATCATTTAATTGAATTATAGCAACTATACCAGCCCCTGTTCGAGCATTGCCTGGGCGACCTTCATGAAGCCGGCGATATTCGCGCCCTTCACATAGTCCACCTTGCCTTCCGGCAGGGTGCCGTATTTGACGCACTGCTCATGGATGGCGGACATGATGTGGTGGAGCCTCTCGTCCACCTCGTCGGCGGTCCAGCTGATATGCTCCGCATTCTGGGTCATCTCGAGACCGGACGTGGCGACTCCGCCAGCATTGACGGCCTTTCCGGGAGCGAAGAGCATCCCGTTGTCCTGGATCCAGTGGATGGCATCCGCCTGGCATCCCATGTTGGAGATTTCGAATACGGCCCAGCAGCCGTTCTTCTTGAGTTCCCTTGCGTCTTCAAGGCTGAGCTCGTTCTGGAAAGCTGAGGGGAATGCAATGTCGACGGGGACCGACCAGCTCTTCTTTCCGGCGGTGAACTTGGTGGCCCCGGGATACTTGACGTACATGTCTTCGACCTTGTTGCGGTTGGAGGCACGCATGTCGAGCATATAGTCTATCATCTCGTCAGTGATGCCGCCGGGTATTTCGCAGACGCCGTCCGGTCCGCTGATGGCAACCACCTTGGCGCCGAGCTGCTTGGCCTTTTTGGCCGCACCCCATGCAACATTACCGAAACCCGAGAGCGCGATGCGCTGGCCGGCGAGGTCCTTGCCTATCCTGGCGAGGGCCAGATGCGCGAAGTACATGGCACCGTAGCCGGTAGCCTCGGGACGCAGGATGCTGCCGCCCCAGGTCATGCCCTTTCCGGTGAGGACACCGGTGTTGTACTGGCGGGCGAGTTTGCGGTACATTCCGTCAAGGAAGCCGATCTCGCGGCCGCCTACGCCCACGTCACCTGCGGGGACGTCCTCGTCCGGGCCGATGCAGCGCCAGAGCTCGAGCATGAAGGCCTGGCAGAAGCGCATGATCTCGTCATCGCTCTTCCCAACCGGGTCGAAATCGGAGCCGCCCTTTCCGCCGCCCATCGGAAGGGTGGTGAGGGCGTTCTTGAATGTCTGTTCGAAGCCCAGGAACTTGAGCATCGAAGGGGTGACGGCCCTGTGGAAGCGGAGGCCTCCCTTGTAAGGGCCAATGGCGCTGTTGAACTGGACGCGGTAACCCAGATTGGTCTGGACATTGCCCCTGTCGTCCACCCAAGTCACGCGGAAGGTATAGATGCGGTCGGGTTCGACCATCCTTTCCACTATCCTGGCCTTCTCGAATTCGGGATGCTGGTTATAAACGTCCTCGATGCTTTCGAGCACTTCCTGCACAGCCTGAAGATACTCGTTCTCCCCAGGATGCTTTGCCTGGAGCATTGCCATGATTTCATTGGTTTTCATAATGTTAGTTCATTAAGTGGTTATTGCTTTGTCATTTTACTTCCCATGTGCTTCCGCTGCGGAGCAAGTCGTCCATGCAGTGGATCCTGGCCTTGCGGGTGACATCCTTCACCTGGTCGCGCACCCCGTCGTCGTATGTGACGTCCTTGACGTCCCTTATGACACCCAGTGCCACCGGGAAATCGGGATATTTCATGTCCGCGAGCATCATGTGGATACCCGGATTGGAACAGTGCGCATCATGCACGAGGACGTCGTCCTCGGTGTATCCGTCGGCACCCAGGGTTATCACCTTCAGGCCCATGCCGTCGAGCACCAGGCCTTTGTCGCGGTTCTTGCCGAAGATCATCTTCTCGCCGTGACGGAGTACTATGGTCCTGTCCGCCCTCACCACGGGATCGGTGATGTCCTTGTGGGCGCCGTCGTTGAAGATGACGCAGTTGGTGAGCATCTCCATTACCGATGTGCCGTCGTGAAGTGCCGCGGCGGTCATTATCTCCTCGCTGAGCTTGAGTTCGACGTCGAGGCTCCTCGCGAAGAAGGTGCCTTTGGCACCGAGTACCAGGCTGCCGGGATTGAAGGGATGTTCAACCGTCCCGTACGGGCTTGTTTTGGTGATGGCGCCGAACTTGGAAGTCGGGGAATACTGGCCCTTGGTGAGGCCGTAAATCTGGTTGTTGAAGAGTATGATGTTGATGTCGATGTTGCGCCTTATGGCATGGATGAAATGGTTGCCTCCGATTGCGAGTGCGTCACCGTCACCGCAGGCCTGCCATACGGTCAGCCACGGGTTGGCCACCTTTATGCCGGTGGATATGGCTGTGGCACGTCCGTGGATGCTGTGGAATCCGTATGTATCCATATAGTAAGGCAGACGCGAGGAGCAGCCGATGCCGCTCACCACGACATAGCGTTCCTTTTCATACCCTAGAGCCTGGCTCACATCGGGAAGGGCCCTCTGGAGGGCCGCAAGTACGGCATGGTCGCCGCAACCGGGGCACCAGCGCACTTCCTGGTCGCTCTTGAAATCCTTGAAAGATAGTGTTGCCATGGTCAGATCTCCTTGTTTATTGCCTCAACCAATTCGTTCACCAGGAAGGGTTGTCCCTGTACCTTGCCGAATTTTACTATGTCAGCCTCGGGATAGAGGGTGCGCAGGTAATTCGCGAACTGGCCCGAGTTGAGCTCGCATACCAGGATGGTCCCGAACGAACCGAGGACCTGCCTGGTATTGCGCGGCAGGGGAAGGATGTAATCGAAGTGTACGCGGGATACCGTCTTGCCGGCTGCACGCACCTCGTTCACCGCTGAAAGGATGTGACCGTATGTACCGCCCCAGCCGACGACGAGCAGTTTGCCTTCGGCGGGACCGTCCACTGTCAGTTCCGGGATGGAATTGGCTATCTTCTGAACCTTGGCCGCCCTCTCATCCACCATCCGCTGGTGATTCGCCGGGTCGGAGGAAATGACGCCGGCATGGTTCTTCTCAAGGCCGCCTACACGGTGCTCGAAGCCTTTCTGACCGGGGATGGCCCACCCGGGCACGAGGGTTTCCGGATCGCGTTCGAAAGGATGGAACTTGCCGTCCGCACCCAAAGTCCTGGCGAAGGGCGGTTTGATTTCGGGATAGTCGGACATGCTGGGGATCAGCCAGGGTTCACTGCCGTTTCCGAGGAATCCCTCGCTGAGAAGGAAGACCGGAGTCATGTGCTCGAGGGCGATCTTGGCGGCGTTGAAGGCGGCGTCGAAACAGTTGGACGGAGAATGGGCGGCCACTATGGGGATGGGGCATTCACCGTTACGGCCATACAGCGCCTGGCCGAGGTCGGTCTGTTCGGTCTTGGTGGGTATGCCGGTGGAAGGGCCTGCCCTCTGGACATCGACCACCACGAGCGGGAGTTCCGTCATCACGGCCAGGCCGAGGGCTTCGCTCTTGAGCGAAAGACCGGGGCCGGAAGTAGTGGTGACCGCCAGGTTGCCGGCATACGAGGCACCGATGGCGGTGCAAATTCCGGCTATCTCGTCCTCGGCCTGCAGAGTCTTGACTCCCAGATACTTGTGGATTGCAAGCTCCTCGAGGATGGCGGTGGCGGGAGTGATGGGATATGAACCGCAGAAAAGGGGCAGTCCGCTCTTCTCGCTCGCGGCCATGAGGCCCCAGGCCACAGCCTGGTTGCCGGTGATGTTGCGGTACAGGCCCTTCTTGAGATTTGCCGGGGCGATATGGTAGGTGTCGGGAACCATCTGCAGGTTCGCGGCATAATTGTAACCGTCCCTGAGCACCTTCTTGTTGGGTTCTATGACCTCGGGATGCTTCTTTGCGAACTTGCTCTCGAGATATCCGAAAATATAATCGAGGGGACGGTCATATATGAAGCAGGCCATGCCAAGGGTGAACATGTTCTTGCACTTGTCAATGGCCTTCTTGTCCATTCCGCTGTCCTTGAGGCTCTCTTCTGTAAGTGTCGTGATGGGAGCGGCGACCAGGGTGCGGTCGTCTATACGCAGCTCGGAGAACGGATTGTCGGTCGTGAAGCCCGCCTTCTGCATGAGGGCGGGAGTGAATGAATCCTCGTCCACCAGCACCATGGCGGTGCGCTTGCACCACTTGGCGTTGGCTTTGAGGGCAGCCGGGTTCATGGCTACGAGGAGGTCGCAGAAATCGCCGGGAGTGTTGACATTTCCGCTGCCTATATGGACCTGGAAACCGGAAACGCCGGATACGGTGCCATGGGGCGCACGTATCTCGGCGGGATAGTCGGGGAATGTGGACAGGTCGTTTCCGTAGAGTGCTGAGGTATTCGCAAAAAGAGTTCCGGTGAGCTGCATGCCGTCACCGGAATCTCCTGCAAATCTGATCACAACATCTTTGGTATC
>CAJOQW010000096.1 GCA_905236955.1 uncultured Bacteroidales bacterium | reverse complement strand
TGAGTGAGGGATTCGAACCCCCGGTACGTTGCCGTACACCTGTTTTCGAGGCAGGCTCCTTCAACCACTCGGACAACTCACCTGGGTCGGGAGTGCAAAGGTATGAAAAAATTTGCGATTTTCGCAAAAGTGTTCTATTTTTGCAGTCCTCTTTGAGACAGGGGCGTAGCTCAGTTGGTTCAGAGCGCTTGAGTCACATTCAAGAGGTCATCGGTTCGACCCCGATCGTCCCTACCGGAAGCCGTCAGCATTTCGCTGACGGCTTTTGCGTTCTGTGCCGGTTATCTCTTCCCGTACCGGTAGAGGGTGACTTTCTGGGTGCCCAGGGAATTCATCTTGAGGCCGGTGCCCGTAAAGATGCTGGCGTGGATCTCATCGCCGTTGAGGGTGCGTCCCTTGACCCATTTCCCGTCGATGTACTCTCCTTCCTCAAGGGTGGCGATGCCGATGTAAGGAAGCTTGCCCGGGTCTTTCGGCGCAAACTTGACATTGACGTTCTGCGCGGTGACCGTGTATTCGCCGGACGGCGAAAGGACGATAAAACCGCCGCCGTTGGCGGAATTGTCGACCTGTCTGGCACCCGTCGGTGCGGGACCGCCCATCGTGGCGTAGTTCCTGGGCATGACGAGGTCGATGTTGACGATGTATTCACCCATCTCCAGCGAACAGGACGGGTGCTCCACGTCGACGAAAAAACCGCGCATGGCGTCCGTACCCTGATTCGCGAGGATGAAGTCCTGCATCCCGTCCAGGTGTGCGTAAGCGAGGGCCAGTGGCTCCGTTATGGCGCGCTTGTCCGCGCCACGGGCGCTGCGGTCGACACCGAAAGGCGAGAACCCGATCAGGTTGTGTTCGCCCATCGCCCAGAGCATGCGGCTGACGCCAAGGCTTCCGCTGCTCGTCTCCGGGATGAAGATGGGGTTGCCCAACTGGTCGTACCATTCGACAATCTCGGTGAAATTGGGGATGTAGATGTCCGGGGAGAGCATGTCGATGGCCGGTGCGGCGCAGTGGTACATGTCCATCACGCTAGGGAGCGGGCCTCCGCCGGGATGCATTCCCGTCCAAGGATAATCCGGCCCCTTGAGCCAGGCGTTGCAATACATGGGGATGTCGTATTCCTTCTTCCCTTCAGCGGCAATATAGCCCATATACCGGGCGTAATAGTAACCCATAAAGAGTTCTTCGGTATAATAATACATATCATGCCAGTCCCTTTCGCCGGTGTGCTCCCAGCCGCCGATCTTACTCTTGCCGAACACTTCTTCCCAGGTGCCGGAGGTCTTGCTGCCATTCTCCTTCCAGACTTTGGCCAGCGTGGGGGTCAGGTTGTTCCGGTTCTTTTTCAGATACTCTCCCAGCTCCTTGGGGATGGGGCCGTTAAAAGCGGCGTTCGCTTCGGGGCAGAAATCCCGGGGCGTGGTAAGGATGCCCGGTTCGTTCTCGACTTGTATCATGAGTACGGTCTGCTGCGCCGTATCCACCTCCCGGATGTGCCTCATCAGGGCTGAGAAGGCCTTGGCATCCGCCTTCATATTGTTGTCCGAGAAGGTGGAGAGGATCTCCAGCGGCCTGCCGCTGCCTTCCTCGGCGCGGGGGAAACGCTTGAAGTCGGTCTTGACCCAGACGGGGATATAGGTCGAGGCGGCGTTCTTCCAGCTGGCGAACCAGAGCAGCACCAGCTTTATGTCATACTCCCGGGCACTCTTGATCAGATGGTCGACCGACGAGAAATCGAAAGAGCCCTCCTGTGGCTCTATCATTTCCCAGGTGACGGCGGCGAGGATCGTGTTGTAGTTCAGGGCCTTGAGCCCGGGCCAGACATCTTTCATATAGGCTTCGCTGGAACTTGCGGAGTTGCCGAGTTCTCCGGCAAGCAGGAGCATGGGCTTTCCGTTTACGGTGAGCTGCGTAGCATCGCCATGTTTCCTGAATGCCGGCTGGCCGGACAATGACGTGGCCGCTACGATCAGAGCGGCGAGAATGGAGAGCGCTTTTCTCATGGTTATTGTTTCAGTGCGTGTTGTACTAATTCGTACACAAATATAGCAAAAAACCGTCGATAATTCTGCGGGTTTTCGTAATTTTGGGGAGTATGGACAGACGTAATTTCCTCAAGACGGCGGCCGTGACAGGAGCGGGTGCGGCGCTGCTGGGCGCAGCCCCCGGGTGCGTGCCCGCCGCCGGGCCGAAGCCGTACCGCGTGGGCGGCAAGGCCCGGATGCAGCTCAGTTGGGAGCCCTATGAGCTCCAGCTTCGGCACACGTTCACCGTGGCCTCCTATTCCCGCACGACGACC
>CAJOQW010000095.1 GCA_905236955.1 uncultured Bacteroidales bacterium | reverse complement strand
GGACAGTTACCTGAGCAAGTTGAGTCCCGACGGCAGGTTGACATTCCGTACGAACAACATCTACGGTCATCGCGACCTGGTGTGCGAGATCCTCGGCATGGGGGAGGGAACCGAGTGCCATTTCGAGCCTGACGACCCCTTCCTGCGGCCGGAAACCGGAGGGATCGAACCCTTGCGGATGAACGCTTCGCTGCTTGGTGCCCTCGAAAGCCGTTCCAGGGCAATGAGGGCCGGGAGGACGGCTGACACTCTCTATGAATTCCTTCCCAAACGGGAGAACCTGCTGCTGAACCATGAGGACCGTACCGTGTATCATCTCGACGATTACGTACGCTTCAACACCATTCAGGATATCATTGTGGAGATAGTCCCGGAATTGATGATACGCCGCGTGCGTGGCGGGGAGAAGGAACTCCGGATGGTGCTCAGGGATGCGCGCTCCAACAGCGTGGTCCATTCCAGGAACGTGCTGGCGTTGCTGGACGGGGTACCCGTTACAGATATAACTCACCTGCTGGATTTCGATGCCATGCTGCTGAGCGACCTTCACCTTTATCCTTATACGTATTCGCTCGGAGGGGCGGTTTTCGAAGGCATAGTGGATTTCATCACCACTACAGGGGATATTTCCTCGCTGGCCTTCGACCCTAATGTGCGTATCGTCGATTTCGACGGAGTTTCATATCCGGTAGCCTACACTTGCAAGGATTTCGAACCGGAGGGAGATGACATCCGGCAACTCCTTTACTGGCATCCCCTCGTGGTTGCTTCTGAAGGGGAAACCGTATCTATTCCTTTCCGTCTTCCTGCATATGAAGGCCGTTTCAGGGCCGTGGTGGAGGGATTCAGCGCCTCGGGCAAACCCTTATATGGCGAAATAGAGTTTTAAAAGATTCAAAAAACCCGAAGAAAACTTTGCAGGTTTGAAAATTATCAGTATATTTGCGTCCGCTTTTGACCATTGGGGCTTATAGAAGCCGCCACAAAAGTTACCCGGTGCGGTAGTTCAGTTTGGTTAGAATGCCGGCCTGTCACGCCGGAGGTCGAGGGTTCGAGCCCCTTCCGCACCGCAACAAAATGCCTCCCAGATATCCGGGAGGCATTTTTTGTTTGTGGCCCTTCTTCGCATCTTGAAGGGTGCTGATTTCTGACAGTCAGGGTTCCCTTTCCCCGAAATTCCTGGCGGCGAAGGGAAGAGCCATGCGGAGGGCCTGGTGCCAATATTCCCAACTGTGCCAGCCGTCCCTTACGCGGAGTTCGCAGGGAATGCCTTTTATCCGCATCTTGCGGTAGATGTCCATCGACAGGCCTACCAGTGAGTCGTCATCACCACAGTCGAAGAACCATTTGACACTCTTCAACTTCCTGACAGTCTCTTCGTCGGCATCATCCACGAATGCCAGGGCGGAATGGTCGTGCACGGACTTGCTGACGAGGTAGAGCTTGTCCTTGGGCATATCCTCTGAAGGTTCGCCGCTGTCAAGCCAGGCGCTCATTGCGTAGCAGCTGGAGAAGCAGTCGGGATGACGCTGGCTGTACACGGCAGAGCCTCCGCCGCCCATCGATAGCCCCATTATCGCGCGGTGCTGCTTGTCCTCCTTCACGCGATAGCGGCTTTCCAGCGTGGGGATGAGTTCCCGGAAGAAGAAATCCTCATAAGGTCTTCCCGGCATATTGAAATATCCGTTCCAGTTGTTGTGTACGTCCGGGTCGCCGGCATTGGGCATGAAAATGATCATCTTCGGGATGTCTCCCGAGGCCACAAGTTCATCTACGACGTCCTTCATGTGTCCCTTCTCCGTCCAGTCCGTATTTGTTCCGTACAACCCGTGGAGAAGATATACCACAGGGTAGAGTTTCACATCCTGCGCGTCATATCCACGGGGGAGATAGACATTCACTTTTACATCTTCACCGAGGATACTGCTTGAAACAGAGTCGGTTATGATACGGCTTTGCCGGAGGGGCTGCGCGAGAGCCAAAGTCGCGGCGATGGAAGACAACATGATGGTGAGGGCGATTCTTTTCATTTCTGTGCTGTTTATTGTGCATTTTGGTGGGAAATGCAGAAACAAATATAATAAAACTGGACGACGTACTGCTGCTACGTCGAAACATTCAGCGGTCAATCCCGGCAATATCCGGCAGGCTGCCGACCCGGACTTCCGTTACACCAGTCCCATATCCTTCGCCTTGGAGACGAGAGCTGCTGAGGTTGGGACGTCGAATTTAGCCAGGAGTTTCTTGCGGTACCATTTGATGGTTTCGGGGCTGAGGAAAAGGGCAGCGGCGATTTGCGGATTGGTTTTCCCTTCGGCGATGAGTGAGAGGATCTGCCGGTCGCGTTCCAGCGAGTCCACGTTGTGGCCGCGGTGGTCGTTGTACGCGCCGGCGGGGAGCAGGACTCCTGCCAGCAGGGCAAGCGTGAGGGAAAGGTTTCTCATTGACACAAAGTTAGGAAAAAAACCTCCGGTGGGACGGAAAAACGGGACAATGCCCCTGATTTCCACCCTTTTGGGTGGTGTTTTTGCTTTTGAAAAAAGAGAAATTTGTCCTTGTTAAAACTTCCATCATGAAAAAGTACATCCTCACCGCAGCGCTCCTTGCGCTCATTTGCGGCACAGCTTCCGCACAGAACATTCTCGGTCGCCTCGGCGAACGCGCCAAGCAGGCCGTTGAGAACAATATCGGCAACAAGATCGAGAAGGGTGTGAACGACATCCTTGACGGCAAGAAGAATAAGAAAGGCAACAAGGTCTCAGATGACCAGGAATCGGAAGAATCCCTCGTGACGGCCCAGGGGAATGTTGATTTCAAACAAATCCAGGCCAAGAGCGACTTCAAGCGTGGCGGTGTCGTATTCTTCCAAGACGACTTTGCCGCCGAACAGTTGGGTGAGTTCCCTTCCAAGTGGGATTTGCTCGGCGGCAGTGAAGTCGAGGTAGTCAGTATAAAGGGTCAGAAAGCCGTCAAGATTGAGGAGGCGAAGATCAGGCCTTTGATGGAGGAGCTGAAATATCTTCCGGAAGAATTCACCATCGAGTTGGACGTGCTTTCACAGCCCGCAGAGGAAGGTTCCGGCTGGGATGCTACGTTGGATTTCCGCTTCTTTGAAGACAATGATGATGAGAGATCCTTTGAAATGAGAACGAGCGTGGAGACGTCCAGTCACGACAATCCTAGTGGAGATTATAAGGGAATTGGCTGGGATTGGGGCTCCGGGAGTCCCACAGGGAACCAAATCAACGGTAATGTAAAAGTCGACGAAATCGCCAAGGCATTCAAGAAGAATGATTGGAACCACATCGCATTTTCTTTCAACAAGCGGGCTCTCAAAGTCTATATCATCGCATCGTAAACATTCCCAATCAGAAGCAGCCGCGTTGGTGGTGGATGGAAGGTGGTTCCGACAGTAACAAGGGCGTTTACATTACCAATGTCGTGATGGCGAAGGGCGCGGTCGAGCTTTATGAGCGCAACGCTACGGACTATTCCTCCGCCGTCGAAAAGGCCATCGCCGAGACGGGCAAGTTTGTCACGAACAACATCCTGTTCGAGACCGGCAAGGCCACGCTGAAGCCCGAGTCGATGGAAGAGATCGAGAAGGTCGCCGACTACATGAAGAAGAACCCGAACGCCCGCTTCGAGGTGCAGGGCCACACGGACAACCAGGGCTCCGACAAGATCAACGACCCGCTCAGCCAGCAGCGCGCCGAGGCCGTCGTCAAGGCCCTCGAAGAGAAGGGCGTGGACCCGTTCAACCTCCGCGCCGTGGGTAAGGGCGCCCATGAGCCCGTGGCCGACAACGCGACCGATGAAGGCCGCGCCAAGAACCGTCGCGTCGAATTCATCAAAAAGTAAGTTGATATCGGCCTGAAGAAGGGGAATCCCTTACTCTTCCTTCGAGGACTCCTTCTTGACTCCCTTTGCAGGTTCTTCTGCAACGGGATCGGCCTGGGTGCTGGCGCTGGTCTTGTTTACGGTTTCGGGACACTCTGCCGTATTGCTTTTGGTAGAGGTTGATCCGGTCGATCCGCCTGCGGGCGGACGGGGAACGATGATAACCTTTGAGGCGGTGCTATTTTTCATATCTTTGAATAACTGTTGATTCCAAATCAGAGGGGTCGGCTGATGAATTCCTCGATGGCTTCGAGCGCGGCCTTCACATCCGAAACGTCGTTGTATTCATCGGGCGCCGCCTGGTTTGCGACGCACTTCAGCGCATATACCCCATAAGGGGTTTTCATGAATTCAAGGATGTCGATATTCCCTGTGGAAGCGTACTGTCCTGCTGTCCGGGCATCGACTGATTTTTCGAACCGGTCGGTCCTTTCGGTAAGATGCCGGTTCATATTATCCACGATTGCGCCGCAGGTATCGTATGCACGTATTATCTTCATCGACAGGTCGTTGTTCCCGATTTTCTGGAACAAGGATGAGCTTTTGAGCAATTCAAGCGCATCCGTGCTCACCGATATCGAGGCGTTTGCCATGATGATTCCGCTGTAGAAATCCACCGAGTCCGGGGAAAGGGCCGCCCTTGAATTCCTCCTTTCCAGAAAATAAGCGGCTGCCGCGCTTTCCTCCCGCAGATAGTCGGACATGGTCGCGATGTCTGCCATGTTGGCGGCCAGTTCCGTATGTACCAGGTCCAGGGCCGAGGCCACATCACGTCTGTCCTGCGTGCGGTTGATCTTCCCCTGAACGGCGAAGGTAATGACTATGCCGAGGATGACCGAAAGCAGGTTGCTGAAAAAACCGATAATAGTCTGTTTCATCTTCCGGAAGATTCTTTCCTCAAAAATACGGAAATATTTCTATTCCGGGAACTTGCGTTTAATAAAAACTTCTCCCTCCGTATAAACGGGGGAGAAGCGTACGTATGCCGACCGGGATTTACAGCATTTCTTCGATAGCCTGCTCCACGGTCTTCATGGAGATGGTGGGAGCGAAGCGCTCGATGCGGCTGCCGTCCTTGGAGATGAGGAACTTGGTGAAGTTCCATTTGATTTCGGAATTGTTCTCGAAGTCGGGGTCGACCTTTTTCATTACCATCTTCATCATGGCTGCCTTGGGACCCTTTCCGAAGCCCTGGAAGCCCTTCTGGGCCTTGAGGTACTTGTAAATCGGATGGGCGTCCGGGCCGTTGACTTCGATCTTCTGCATGAGAGGGAAGGTTACACCATGGTTGATACGGCAGAATTCGGCGATTTCCTCGTCGGAGCCGGGCTCCTGATGGCCGAACTGGTCGCAGGGGAAGCCGATGACCTGCAGGCCCCTGTCCTTGTATTTGTTCCAGAGGGCTTCGAGATCGTCGTACTGGGGGGTGAAACCGCATTTGGAGGCGGTGTTGACAATGAGGAGGACTTTGCCTTCGAACTGTGCGAAGTCCACCTCGGAGCCCTTGTTGCCCAGGGCTTTGAAATCATAGATCCTTTCCATTTTTTTTTCGTGTTTATTCTTTGTTTCCTTTTTCGAGTTTGCTTATCAGCTCATCCAGGTATGGGACCAAGGCGATGAGGGTCTCGTCCTGGATGCCGCATGAGTGCAGCCTGCCGGTGAGGCAGGAAGGCACATTGGCGGCTTCCTTTTCGAGCTCCTTGCCCTTTGCCGTAAGGGAAACTATGGTTTCCCGGCCGTCCTCCTTGCCCTTTTCCCTTTTCACGAGCCCAAGGGCCTCCATCCTTTTGACCAGCGGGGTCATCGTGTTGGATTCCAGTTTGAGTTTGGAGGATATCTCACTTACCTTGAGGGGGGATTTTTCCCAAAGGGCCATCAATGCCAGATACTGGGTGTAGGTTATCCCGAGTCCGGACAGGAATGGCTGGTAGCTCTGTACGATCAGGCGTGCCGCCGTATAAAGACGGAAGCACACCTGGTTGTCGAGTCTGAGCTGTTCGTAAGCCATGGTTTAAAGCTGCTTGGCAAGCCAGTTCTGGATCCCGATGCACTCTATGCGATGCTGCATGCTCTGGGCGCTGAGGTTGGTCACGTAGAACTGAAGTCTCTGGATCGTTTGTTCTTTAGTCATGATATCTTTTATTTAAATGTTGGACATTGAATTAAATCGTTTGCGATGCAAATATAGGCAAATATTTTTATATCGCAAGCGATTTATCTAAAAAATAACTTGCCCGGGTAAAAAAGCGTCGTTAACTTTGCAAATATGAATTATACAGCACTCGTAACGGGCGCTTCCCGCGGGATAGGGAAGGCCATAGCACTGGAACTTGCGGGGCTCGGATACAACCTCGCCCTTGTCGGCAGGGATTCCGCCGCCCTCGGACAGACTGCAGCAGAGGCCATAAGCCGCGGGGTGGAATGCCTTCAGCTTCCCTGCGACCTGGCGGAGGTGGAGAATGCGCGAAAGGTGATAGACGCGGCCGTGGAGCGTTTCGGCGGCCTTGACCTGCTTGTGAACTGCGCCGGCTTGTCGCAGAAGGGCCCTTTCACTGATGTCTCCCCGCAGGATTGGGACCGCATTTTCGCCGTGAATGCAAAGGCCCCCTTCTTCCTCTGCAAAGCCGCTCTCGAGCCCCTTAAGAAATCGTCAAGGCCCACGGTCATCAACATAGCCTCGGTAGTGAGTTTCAAGGGATATCCCGGGCAGAGCGTTTACGCCTCTTCAAAGCACGCCCTCAGGGGGTTCACCAAAGTGTTTGCGAAGGAAGTGCAGCCTTACGGCATCCGTGTCCACCTCATAAGCCCGGGAGGAGTCGCGACCGAAATGGTGAAGGAGATGCGCCCGGACATCGACCCCTCGGAACT
Organism: uncultured Bacteroidales bacterium; assembly: GCA_905236955.1. Taxonomy (GTDB): domain Bacteria; phylum Bacteroidota; class Bacteroidia; order Bacteroidales; family UBA932; genus Cryptobacteroides. The sequence goes on along the minus strand of CAJOQW010000095.1, from coordinate 2,032 downwards.
CATCTCCACGGACGAGATCGCCGGGATCGTGCGTTTCATAGTAACCCGTGAGGGCAACGGGACTATCGACGAATTCTATATCCGCCGCTATTCCGGGCTCGCTTTCGACTGACCCGGCGGTGGATTTGCGCATCTTGACGAAAATGGATATCTTTGTCTCCCCTTGAAGAAGCTATAATGGATATGGAAGAAGTACAGAAAAAAAGAATGCTCTCGGGCATCCAGCCCAGCGGCGACCTCCACCTCGGCAATTATCTCGGAGCCATAAAGAACTGGGCGGACCGTGTGAACGACTATGAATGTTTCTATTTCATGGCGGACCTCCACACCATCACCGTCCGGCAGGACCCCTCCGAGCTCCGCAAACGCTCGGTCAACCAGCTGGCTCAGTACATCGCCTGCGGGCTCGATCCCGAAAAGAACGTCCTCTTCCTTCAGTCCCATGTCCCCGCCCATTCCCAGCTGGCCTGGGTGCTGAACTGCTATACCATGTTCGGCGAGCTCTCGCGCATGACCCAGTTCAAGGACAAATCCGCCAAATACAGCAACAACATAAATGCAGGGCTTTTCACATATCCGGTGCTAATGGCGGCCGACATCCTCCTTTACCAGCCCGATTATGTCCCGGTCGGGGAAGACCAGAAGCAGCATGTCGAGATATGCCGCGACATAGCGATCCGTTTCAACAGTATCTACGGAGACGTCTTCAAGGTGCCGGAGCCCTTGATAGCCAAGACAGGGGCCCGCATCTACGGCCTCACCACCCCCGGGGACAAAATGTCCAAATCAGTTCCGGACGGTTGCGTGTTCCTCATGGACAGTCCCGACGACATACGACGCAAGTTCAAGCGCGCCGTAACCGACAGCGACAGGGAGAATTGTGTCAGGTACGACAAGGAGGCCAAGCCGGGGGTTGCGAATCTGATGAACATCTATTCCACTCTCACCGGCAAAACCATGACGGAGATTGAGTCTGAATTCGCGGGGCAGGGTTATGGGGTGTTCAAACCGGCTGTAGGCGATGCGGTCGTGGAAGCGCTCAGGCCGATCCGCGAGGAAGCTGAACGCCTGATGAAGGACAAGGCATACCTTGATGAAGTATATCGAAAGGGAGCTGAAAAGGCCTCATATGTCGCCGGCAAGACGCTCCGCAAGGTATATAAGAAGGTAGGGTTCTACCAGATCTGACAGGCCCACGCATATGTCTCCGCCGGAAGGCGGGACTGCTTCCGCGCCGGATGACTGACAACTTGATCGTTACCGCGTTTTTTCATGTCTGTTCAAAGATACCCATTTTTTATGATTGCAGGAGCCGTCGGAAATGAGTAAATTTGAACTCCCCAATTTATAGAAACAACAACTCAATATGTCTGAACCGGTAATCAGTTGCGAACATCTTACTCACTGTTACGGAAAGAGAATGATATATGAGGACCTCAATTTCGAGGTCCGGGAGGGCAGCATCGTGGGGCTGCTCGGAAAGAACGGTACTGGGAAGACCACTACCATCAACATCCTTATGGGTTACCTCAAGCCCAAGTCAGGGAACTGCCGGATCTTCGGCGAGGACGTTCAGCGCCTTTCCCCTCAGACAAGGGCGCGTATCGCGCTTCTCCTTGAGGGTCATGTCCAGTTTTCCTTCATGTCCATAGAACAGATCGAGAAGTACTACTCCGCTTTCTTTCCCAAGTGGAAGAAAGATGCCTACTATTCTCTCATGGAGAAGATAAAGGTTGCTCCAGGCCAGAAGATCAGCCGCATGTCAAACGGACAGCGGTCGCAGGTAGCCCTGGGCCTCATTCTGGCGCAGGATGCCGACCTACTGGTCCTGGACGATTTCTCTCTGGGACTCGATCCTGGTTACAGGCGTTTGTTCTGCGATATCCTGAGGGATTACGCCAGGACGGAAGGCAAAACCGTATTCCTTACCTCGCACATAATCCAGGACCTTGAGAAGATAGTGGACGAATGCATTATCATGGACTATGGAAAAATACTTGTGCAGGAAAAGACTTCCTCGCTGATGTCCCGC
>CAJOQW010000094.1 GCA_905236955.1 uncultured Bacteroidales bacterium | reverse complement strand
CGCAGCCCGCAAGGAGGTCATCGACGAGGAAGGTCTCGAGAAGGCTCTCGAAGACCGTCCCGACCTCAAGTACGTCACCGACCTCATCCCCGACAACTACGCCGTCCTCAAAGAGAAGTTCGGGGTCCGCGTTTTCGCCACCCCCAAGAAGATGGGCGCCCAGACGGCCGAGGCCAACATCAACGCCGGCATCGCCGCCGCAAGGCAGATAGCCGACTTCTTCGCGACCGGCAATACGAGATTCCAGGTGAACAAATGGTAAGAGTAAAACCCTTTGCGGCGATAAGGCCGCCCAAAGACATTGTGACCGAGGTGGCGGCTCCGCCTTACGATGTTCTTAACTCCCAGGAAGCCAAGGAGATGGCAGGGGAGAAGAGCCTCCTGCATATAACCAAACCCGAAATCGACTTCGACCCCATCCTGGAAGACCATGATCCGCGCGTTTACGACGAGGCCGTCAAGAATTTCGCGGCCTGGCAGGCAAAAGGATGGCTCAGGCGCGACCCCAAGGAATGCTACTACGTCTATTCCCAGACCATGGGTGAGCGCACCCAGTACGGTCTCGTGCTTTGCGCCCATACCGACGACTATGCTACCGGCAAAATCAAGAAGCACGAACTCACCCGCAAGGACAAGGAAGACGACCGCATGGTGCACGTGCGCATCCAGAACGCCAACATCGAGCCGGTTTTCTTTGCCTACAAGGACAATGAAGAACTCAATGCGATAGTGGCAAGTACGGCTGCAGGCAATCCCGAATACGACTTTATCGACGAGAACGGATTCGGCCACAGGTTCTGGCCCGTCACCGACCCGGCTGTCATCGGGCGCATAACAAGCATCTTCACCGACGAGGTGGATGCCTTCTATGTTGCAGACGGTCACCACCGTACGGCGGCCGCAGCACGGGTGGGTGCCGAAAAGCGCGCCCAGAATCCAGCCCACACGGGGAATGAGGAGTACAACTTCTTCATGGCCGTGTGTTTCCCAGGCAGCCAGCTCAAGATCCTGGACTACAACCGTGTTGTGAAAGACCTCAACGGCTTCGCGCCCGAAGCATTCGTCGCAGCCCTCGGGAAAGACTTCATCGTGAAGGACGAGGGCACCTCAATCTTCCAACCTTCTCATCTGCACCAGTTCGCCATGTATCTCGGCGGGCATTGGTACAGCATGGAGGCCCTTTCCGGCAGGTACGACGACAACGACCCCATCGGGGTGCTGGACGTCACCATCCTGAGCAATCTGGTCCTGGACAAGCTTCTGGGCATCAAGGACCTGCGCATCGACAAGCGGATAGATTTCGTGGGCGGCATCCGCGGCCTCGGAGAACTCGGCAGGCGCGTGGACAGCGGCGAAATGGCTGTCGCATTCGCCCTGTACCCCGTTTCGATGGACCAGCTCATGGCCATAGCCGACAGCGGCAACATCATGCCGCCAAAGACCACATGGTTCGAGCCCAAGCTCCGTTCGGGGCTGGCCATTCACAGTTTGGACTGACAAACCGTTTCAAAGTTATTCCGTCATGGAGGACTATTCAGCTGTAATACACAAGACTCTCAAGGAATTTTTCGGATACGACAATTTCAAGGGAGACCAGGAGAGGGTGATAACCCATCTCCTGAACGGGGGCGATGCCTTCGTTCTCATGCCGACCGGAGGGGGCAAGTCATTGTGCTACCAGCTGCCCGCCCTCATCATGGATGGTACGGCGATAGTCATTTCCCCCCTCATCGCGCTCATGAAGAACCAGGTGGACGTACTCCGGGGCTTCGTGAGCGGAAGCGGTGAGAGCATAGCACATTTCCTCAATTCGTCCCTGGGCAAGGTCCAGACCGAGGAGGTGCGCTCCGATCTCCTGGCAGGCCGCACGAAAATACTCTACGTGGCCCCCGAATCCCTCACGAAAGAGGAGAACGTGGCCCTGCTCAGGGAGATCAAGATCTCGTTCTATGCTGTGGACGAGGACCACTGCATCTCGGAATGGGGGCACGACTTCCGGCCCGAGTACCGCCGCATCCGCAGCCTGGTCGAGGAAATAGGCCGCAGGCCCATCGTGGCCCTTACGGCAACGGCCACGCCGAAGGTTCAGAGCGACATACTCAAGAACCTGGGCATACCCGGCGCCGAGGTTTTCAAGTCTTCCTTCAACCGTCCCAACCTCTATTACGAGGTGCGCTCGAAGGTGGATGCCGACAGGGACATAGTGAAGTTCATCCACCAGAATGCGGGCAAGTCCGGCATAATCTACTGCCTCAGCCGCAAGAAGGTGGAAGAAATGGCGGAGTTCCTCTGCATCAACGGCATAAAGGCGCTGCCTTACCATGCAGGCCTCGATGCGAAGGTGAGGGCGGAAAACCAGGACAAGTTCCTCATGGAAGAAGCCGACATCATAGTGGCCACCATCGCTTTCGGGATGGGCATAGACAAACCCGATGTCCGTTTCGTGATGCACTACGACATTCCAAAAAGCATCGAGAGCTACTATCAGGAGACCGGCCGTGCCGGCCGCGACGGCAAGGAAGGACTCTGCATAGCATACTACAGCTACAAGGATATCCAGAAGCTGGAGAAATTCATGCAGGGCAAACCCATAGCCGAACAGGAGATAAACCGCCAGCTGCTCAACGAGGTGGTGGCATACGCCGAGAGCGGCCAGTGCCGCAGGAAGTTGCTGCTCAATTACTTCGGGGAAGACTACGGCCGCGACAACTGCGGATCGTGCGACAACTGCCTGCATCCGCGCGCCACCTTCGACGGCAGGGAAGAGATGCTTCTGGTCATGAAGCTCATAAAGAGCCTTCCCGAGCATTTCAAGATGGAGCATCTGTCCTGCATCCTGGCCGGGAAGGGCAACGCCCTCATAAAGTCGTACAAGCACGACGAACTCCCGCTTTTCGGTGCCGGCAAGGGGCATGACGAGAAGTTCTGGCTCGCGGTGATACACCAGGGGCTGGTGGCAAGGCTGCTCGGCAAGGAAATAGAAAGTTACGGCCTCATTTACGTCACTTCCAGGGGAGAGGAATTCTTGTCCGCGCCATGGAAGATAGAGCTCGTCGAGGACAGGGAGTTCGCCGACAAGGACTCCGCCGAGGATGCCGACGCCGAGGATGCGGTAACCGAGAAGGCAGCTTCGCGCGGTAGCGGCGGTGGAGACGCAACCTTGCTTTCCATGTTGAAGGACCTCCGCAAGGACCTTTCCAGGAAGCTCGGGCTCCAGCCGTGGATCATCTTCGGGGACCCTGCACTCGACGACATGTCCATAATGTACCCCGAGACCTTCGAAGAGCTCCAGAAATGCCAGGGCGTGGGGGAGGGCAAGGCCCGCAAGTTCGGCTCCGAGTTCATAAAGCTCATCAAGAAATATGTCGAGGAGAATGACATAGAGCGCCCCGACGACTTCGTCGTGAAATCGGCTCCCACAAAGAGCGCCAACAAGATCTTCATCATCCAGAGCATCGACCGCCAGATGGACCTTGAAGACATCGCCGCCATGAAGAACATGGACATGGACGACCTCATGAAGGAGATAGAGACGATAGTTTCCACCGGTACGAAGCTAAATCTCGACTACTACATCAGCGACAACATCGACCAGGACATCGAGGACGAGATCTACGAGTACTTCTCGTCCGAAGCCCGGTCGGACAGCATCGAAGAGGCCATCAACGCCCTTTCGGACGACTGCGAGGAGATGGAGATAAGGCTCGTGCGCATCAAGTTCCTCTGCGACGTGGCAAGCTAGGCCTCCGGATGAATATCCTGTCCGTCATACTCTCCCTTCTGCTTGTCGTTCCGGAAAACGCCCTCGTCGAGCGTATCGAACTCCCGGAAGGCGACCTTCACTGGACCAATGTCCGTCCGGAGGATGTGCGCTTCTGCGTCCCGGCCGGTTTCACCGACGGAGACGGGAGGATACTCCACAGTTACATGCTGGACGGAAAAGAGGTGAAGGGAGTTTCCGTACTCCGCATGAAGGTCTCCCTCAAGGGGCGCTCGTTCACTATTTCCCGGCAGTGGGAATCGGACGAAGGCTTCCAGCAGTACACCCTGGTGCTGGCAGGGAAGGCCATGCCCTTCCCCAAAGATTCGAGGGAATATGTAAGGCGGGCCCTCTGCAAGGACGGCGACGGGGTATTCCTGCTCGAATCGAAATCGCCCATGACGCTTGCGGATTTCGCCAGGGAGTGCGCCGTGTACGCCACGGATGCCGTCTATCTTGACATGGGCCGCTTCGGCTGGGGATATTGCGAAGGCCGGACGCTCTCGTCCTGGGCCGTCTTCTGGCGCGACCGCCAGACCAACTGGATATACATCCGTTGACAAGTCCGGAAAACGGCGGGCCCTCCTCTCAAAGGCAGCATCTGACATAATAATCCGCTGCCGGGAGAGGAGGGCCTGCCGTTTCTTTGGACAAGAGCCCTAACCTACTACGGCGCCGTTGGCCACAGCCTCTTGCGGAGTGATGAATCGCATCGAGCCGTCGCCCTGCTTGGCCATGAGTATCATGCCCTTGCTTTCTATGCCACGGATAGTGCGGGGCTGCAGGTTGGCCAGGATGCAGATCTGCCTGCCCACCATTTCTTCGGGCTTGTAGTATTCGGCTATGCCCGAGACGATGACGCGTTTGTCTATGCCCGTGTCTATGGTGAGTTTGAGGAGCTTGTCGGTCTTGGGGACGCGCTCGGCTTCAAGGACTGTTGCTGTGCGGATATCCATCCTGCCGAAATCGTCGAAAGATACGGCATCCTTCTGGGGTTCGACCTGTTTTGCCAGTGCGGCCTTGGCTTCGGCTTCCTTGGCCGCCCTGATGGCCTGCAGTTTGGCGAGCTGGGTGTCGATGGCCGGGTCTTCTATCTTTTCGAACAACAGTTCGGCCTGGCCCAGCACGTGTCCCTCGCAAAGGATTTCGGAAGAGCCCAGCATGTCCCAGGTCAGAAGGGGGAGTCCGGGCGAAACCAGCATCTTTCCGTGACGGCGGGCGTGGAGGGCCGTGCCTTCCCCGTCTGCATAGAAGTTGACGGTGGGTTCGCCTTCACCGGTGCGGTAGTCCTGGCCGGCGTCCAGGGTGATGCGGAGCATTTTGCGCAGGCGTTCCGCCGCGGCCGGGGTGAAAGGCTCGAAAGCTATGGCGAGGTCCGCGCAGATCTGGATGCAGACGTTCAGGATGGTTCCGGTGCGGTCCATGTCGGTCTTGGCTACCTTCCAAGGTTCGGAATCGGAAATATACTTGTTGCCCACGCGGGCGATGGACATGGCGTCCTTGAGCGCCTCGCGGAAACGGAAGTTGTCGAGGTTTTCCTCCAGGGAACTGCGCAGCGCGGGGATTTCCCCCAGGGCCTCCAGGTCCATTCCCGTGAGTTCGCCCCTTGCCGGGACCTTGCCTGCGAAGTATTTGTGCGTGAGCACTATGGCACGGTTGACGAAGTTGCCGAAAATGGCTACGAGCTCGCTGTTGTTCCTGGTCTGGAATTCTTTCCAGGAGAAGTCGTTGTCCTTGGTCTCGGGGGCGTTGGCGGTGAGCACGTACCTCATCACGTCGGCCTTTCCGGGGAAGTCGGCCAGATACTCGTGGGCCCATACGGCCCAGCCCCGGGAGGTGGATATCTTGTCACCCTCGAGGTTGAGGAACTCGTTCGCGGGCACGTTGTCCGGCAGGATGTATCCGCCATGCGCCTTGAGCATGCTCGGGAATACGATGCAGTGGAAAACTATATTGTCCTTCCCGATGAAATGCACCAGGCGGGTGTCATCCTGCTTCCACCACTTCTCCCAGCTGAAAGGAAGGAGTTCCTTGGTATTGGAGATGTAGCCGATCGGGGCGTCGAACCACACGTAGAGCACCTTGCCTTCGGCTCCGGGCGCCGGCACGGGAACCCCCCATTCGAGGTCGCGCGATACGGCACGCGGCTGCAGCCCGCCGTCTATCCAGCTCTTGCACTGGCCGTAAACCGTGCTGCGCCATTCCTTGTGGCCGTCCAGGATCCAGTCGGAAAGCCATTCTTCGTATTTGTCCAGAGGCAGATACCAATGCGTGGTTTTCTTCTTGACCGGGGTGGCGCCGCTCAGTTTGGAGTACGGGTTAATGAGTTCCTCGGGGCTGAGGGTGCTCCCGCAGTGCTCGCACTGGTCGCCATAGGCGCCCTCATGACCGCACTTGGGGCAGGTCCCCACTATGTAGCGGTCGGCCAGGAAGGTCTTGGCTTCGGGATCGTAATATTGTTCGGTTTCCTTGGTGATGAACTTGCCTTCGTCGTAGAGTTTCTTGAAGAAATCGGACGCAGTCTTGGCGTGGATGCCGGAACTGGTGCGGGAATAAATGTCGAAGTTGATCCCCAGGCCGGTGAAGGATTCCTTGATTATATTGTGATAACGGTCGACTATGTCCTGCGGGGAGCATCCTTCCGCACGGGCCTTGATGGTGATGGGCACGCCGTGCTCGTCGCTGCCGCATATGAACAGGACATCTTCCCCCTTCATCCGGAGGTACCTTACATAGATCTCGGCGGGTACATATACTCCGGCCAGGTGACCGATGTGGACCGGACCGTTGGCGTAAGGGAGCGCACAGGTCACGAGCGTGCGATTGAATTTCTTTTTCATTGTCATTCCGATT
>CAJOQW010000093.1 GCA_905236955.1 uncultured Bacteroidales bacterium | reverse complement strand
CTCCCCCTCCACGACGGCATCCTTTCCTATTTCGACGGAGCCGAGAATGCCTTCATCGCAGCCTATCGCAAATACGAGAAAGGTCACGACTTCGTGGTGAATGCAGAATACTGCACCACCCCAAGCCTGGAGGGCAAGACCCTGATATTTGCCGACACCATGCTTGCCACCGGTTCATCACTCGTGAGCGGTTACAATCTCCTTGTAGGCCATGGCGGAACCCCGGAGAGGGTGCATCTGGTATGCCCTATCGCCAGTGCATATGCCGTCGAGCAAATCAAGAAGAGTTTCCCGAAAGACACCGTACTCTGGACGGCAGCCATCGACGAAGAACTCACCAGCCACTATTACATAGTGCCCGGGCTCGGCGATGCCGGCGACCTTGCATACGGGGAAAAATTATAGCTCCTTGCGCCACCGCGCCAGCGGGATTCCAAGCTGGCCGCGGTATTTGGCGATGGTACGGCGTGCGACCTTGTAGCCGCGCTTGCCCATTTCTTCCACAAGCTGCTCGTCCGTGAGCGGCTTTTTTTTGTTCTCGGCATCAACGCATTCCTGCAGCGCCTTCTTGAGTTCGCGCGTGCTCACTTCCTCCCCTTCCTTGTTCTCCATGCCTTCCGAGAAGAAATACTTGAGAGGGAATATGCCGAAGTGGGTCTCGATGTATTTGCTGTTGACCACACGGCTGATGGTACTGATGTCGAACCCTGTCTTTTCGGCTATATCCTTGAGCACCATGGGCCTCAGGTGGCTCTCATCCCCGTCCATGAAATAGTCGTGCTGGTAGTCCAGAATGGCCTGCATGGTTTTCTGGAGGGTGTTCTGGCGCTGTTTGAGGGCTTCGACGAACCATTTGGCCGAGTCGAGTTTCTGGCGCACGAAAGTAGCGGCCTCCTTCTGCGCACGCTGCCCGGAGGACTTCGCGCTTACAAGGAGGTCGGCATAGTTGCGGTTGACGCGGATTTCGGGGATGGAAAGGCGGGGCATCGTGAAGGACAGTTCCCCGTCCTGCTCACGGAGCACGAAGTCGGGGACGATCTGCTGTGCCTGGTCGGAGTAGGAATCGTCAACCTGGCCTCCCGGAGCCGGATTCAGGCGGACTATCTTGGAAATGGCCCCCTTCAGCTGGGCTTCGTCGATGCCCAGGCGGGACATGATCTTCTGGAAATGCTTGTTCGAGAACTCGGCGAATTCTTCTTCCAGTATCCTCTCGGCACACAGCACGTCCGGGGTCTGCCTCTCGGCCTTGAGCTGAAGCAGGAGGCACTCGCGGAGGTCTCGCGCGCCCACTCCCGCAGGCTCGAATTCCTGTATTACGGAAAGCATTTCCTCCACCTCCTCGAGCGTGGTTTCCAGACCGGCCCTGAAGGCGAGGTCGTCCACCACCGATTCGAGGTCGCGGCGGAGATATCCGTCGGAATCGAGGCTGCCTATGAGGAATTCGCCGATCTGGCGCTTGCGCTGGTCGAGATTCCGGTACCCCAGCTGGTCGGTGAGGCTTTGGGTGAAACTCTCCTTGACGGAGAAGGTGTTGTACTCCGGACGCGGGTCCTTGCCCCAGTTGTTGACCCTGGTCCTGTATGCCGGGACGTAATCGTCGTCCTTTATTTCGTCGATGGAGACGTCCTTGGGGGCGTCGTCCTCATTTCCCTTGTCCCTGTCCGGGTCGGGGTTGTCGTCAAGGACGGGATTCTCTTCCAGTTCGCTGCGTATCTTCTGCTCCAATTCCTGGATCGGGAGCTCGATGAGCTTGATCGTCTGGATTTGGAGCGGCGAAAGCCGTTGCGTCTGTTTGAGTTCCAGTCCCTGTTTCTGCATGGCTTAACGCTTTGGACGAAGGTATTTCAAGGTATCCACCCTGAAAGCGGCGCTGTTCTCGAGCAGGGGGTATCTGAACTTCTCGCGCACTATGAACGCCGAGGGGAAATAGGTGCGTATGTCCTGTAATGCGGCAAGGGCCTCGGACTTGTTGCGATAGTCCCCGACGGTGACCTTGAAGTAAGGATTGTCGAATGTGCGGTATGCCGTCACCCCGGGATTCCTGGCCTTGAAACGGTAAAGGGCGGATTCACTGTCGCCGCGGGCCGTGCGGCTGTTGTCGAAGTAGATACGGATGCGGTATCCGCTCATCTCACGGGAAGCGTCCTTGCCGGCCTTCGATTCCATGGTCTTGCTTATCGCGGAGCTCTGGATAACCTTGACGTTGTCGGGGAGCACCCGGAATATGCTCTTGCCGGCGAGGGTCGAGTCCACATCTGAAACCGGCACGAAAACCAGGGAGTCCGCCCAGACATAGCCGTCGGGAGCTTTGGTTTTCTGGGCCCTGAGCGACAAGGCAGCCGCCAGCAGGACGGCGAGGGTTATGACGATCTTTTTCATTCCTTGCTATTCATTAAAGATTCGAGCGGTATGCCTTCAAATGCCAAATCCTTGCCAATCTCCCCCATATAAGCCCTGGCGTAGAGATTGACGGTGTACTGGGACATGTCCGTGCTCCTTGCGAGGTAGGCCAGGTCGAGGAGGGAGAGCCCCTTTCCGACGCTGCCCCTCACGGGAACCCTGTAAACCTTGCTGGTCTTGCCGGCGATGGCTACGTCTTCCGCGGTGAAATGGGCCACGTTGACAGTATCCTTCATGAGATCCCCCCGGATGTCGCGCAGATTGAAGGAGGGAGCGGGATTGTCGATGCCGAGGTCCAACACTGCGTCCAGGGCCTTGAGTCCGCTGGGCGAGACGGACTCCAGCGCGATCGAGGTGAACTTTATCTGCCTGAACTTGTTGGCGCACCCGCAGGCGCACACCGCGAGCATCAGCAACAGGACGATATGTACGAGTTCTTTTCTCATGGTACAGAATGCAAAGATACGAAAAAAGATTATCTTTGCGTCCAAGATGAAGAAGGTATACATAGAGACCTACGGCTGCCAGATGAACGTCGCCGACACCGAGGTGGTTTTCGCCATACTCGGCAAGGCGGGATACGCCAGGACGGAAGATATCGCCGGGGCCGATGTGATAATGGCCAACACCTGCTCCATCAGGGACAATGCCGAGCAGCGGATCTGGGGAAGGATAGACCAGTTCCAGAAGCAAAGGACTGAGCGCCCGGGCACGAGGGTAGGCATACTCGGATGCATGGCCGAAAGGCTGGGCGGGAAACTCCTCGAAAGCGGCAAGGTGGATTTCGTCGCAGGTCCCGACGCTTACCGCACTCTCCCCCGACTTCTGGCCGATGTCGAAGACGGCCATCCGAGGGCCGAGGTGGAACTCTCCCGGGAAGAGACCTATGGGGAAATCTCCCCTGTAAGGATCGACCGCAACGGGGTATCCGCCTTCATCAGCATCATGCGCGGCTGCAACAACGTCTGTTCGTACTGCGTGGTCCCCTACACCCGCGGGGCCGAGCGCAGCAGGGACTGGCATACCATCGTCAAGGAAGCCTGCGAATGCGCGGAAGCCGGCTACAAGGAGGTCACGCTCCTGGGGCAGAACGTGGATTCGTACCGCTGCGGCGACATCGATTTCGCGAAGCTCCTCGCCATGGTGGCGGAGGTGTCCCCATCCCTGCGCGTAAGGTTCTCGACTTCGCATCCCAAGGACATTTCGGACAGGCTCATCCTTACCATGGCCGCCCATCCCAATATCTGCCGCCATATCCATCTCCCCGTGCAGAGCGGCAACGACCGCATCCTGGAAAAGATGCGCCGCCGCTATGACAGGGCCTGGTACCTGGAAAGGGTATCGAAGATAAGGGAGGTCATGCCCGACTGCGGCATCAGCACCGACGCCATAGTAGGTTTCTGTTCCGAGACCGAAGAGGAATTCCGCGACACCCTGTCCCTTTTCGAAGAAGTGGGGTACGACTCCGCGTTCATGTTCAACTATTCCGAAAGGCCCGGCACCCTGGCCGCCCGCAACTATCCCGACGACGTCCCCCAGGATGTCAAGACCCGCAGGCTGGAAGAATTGATTTCGCTCCAGAACAGGTTGTCCCTCGAAAGCAACAGGCGCGATTTGGGGAAGGTGTTCGAAGTGCTCGTGGAAGGTCCCTCGAAGAAAAACCCCGCCGAACTCTGCGGACGCACCGGTTCGAACAAGATGTGCGTCTGGCCGGACAGCACGCACAAAGCCGGGGATTATGTGAGGGTGATGGTCCTGGATTGCACCCAGGCCACCCTGCTTTGCAAACTTGTTAAAGACATTTGATATGAAAAGACTGCCCGTCGCACTGGGTGTCCTGGCTCTTCTCTGCGCCTGCACCCCCAAGGCCGGGGACAAACCCCTTGAACCGGCCATGACCGTACTTCTTTATCCCCAGGGACAGACTGTGGACGCAGGAATAGTCGAGAACGGCACTGCCGTCACCCTCGGTCCCGGTGAAGACAACGGCCTCCGCGGCCCCGAGGTCAAAAGACGTCCGGGCAGCTTGGCAAATGTAGGCGACAGCGCCCGCATGGAATTCTTCTTCCCCGAAAGGCCGAACGGCTTGCTTATCGTCAACATGCCGGGAGGCGGTTATTCCAACCTCTCCACCATCAATGAGGGCCTGCATGCCGCCGAATGGCTCACATCAGAGGGGGTAACCGTCTGCGACGTCTTATACCGCATGCCCAACCATCATCCTTCAGTCCCCCTCACCGACGTGCTGAACGCCATCCGCTATTGCCGCGCCCATGCCGCCGGATGGGGTATCAAGAAAATCGGCGTTATGGGATATTCCGCCGGAGGACATCTCGCCGCAACTGCATCCACCATGTTCACCGACGAGGTCACCCGTCCTGATTTCTCGGTGCTGATCTACCCCGTGGCCAGCCTCGACACGGCAATCACCCACATGGGCACCCATAACAATCTCCTTCCCGAGGATTACACCAAGGAACAGGAGGACGCATGGTCTCCCGACAAGTTGGTCGGGCCCGACACTCCCCCGACCTTCATCGCCCTCAGCGCCGACGACAGTTCGGTTCCGCCCGAATGCAGTTTCCGCTATTTCGATGCCCTGGCAAGGTACGGCATCCCGCGCCAGATGCACGTTTATCCGTTCGGCGGCCACGGCTGGGGTTTCAAGCACGAGCCTTTCGCCAAGGAAGTCCTTCAGCAGTACAGGCCCGTCTTTTTCGCCGGACTCGGCACTTTCCTGAAAGACCGGCTCGCTGCTGAATAGGATGTAGAAGACGATATGAAACGTTTACTCATCACCATCATCTTCATCTCAATGAGCGCCCTGCTGTGGGCCCAGACGGGAACCTGGTCCGGCCAGCTGGAAGTCCAGGGCATAAAATTGACCATTGTTTTCCATCTGGACGGAGAAAACCCTTCGATGGATTCTCCGGACCAGGGGGCGAATGGCATACCCATCCAAGTGGAAAAAACCGGGACAGGGAAAGTTTCCATCAAAATACCGGTGCTCGGCGCCGGCTACGAAGGTCTTTTTCTGGGCGGGCAGATCCTGGGCACCTTCAGCCAGGGCGGACTTTCCCTTCCGCTCACGCTCACTCCCGGCCAGGTAGAACCGAACCGGCCGCAGACACCAGTAGGGCCGTTCCCCTATACCCGGGAAGAAGTTTCTTTCCACAACGGTGAGGCCACGCTTACAGGGACTCTGGTGCTGCCGGAAGGGTATTCCCGCCACACGCCCGTCCTTGTCATGGTTACCGGAAGCGGCCAGCAGGACAGGGATGAAACCATCTTCCGGCACAAGCCGTTCGCCGTCATCGCCGATGCCCTGGGCCGCGCAGGAATCGCCACCTTGCGTTACGACGACCGCGGAGTCGGCGGATCCACCGGCAATGTGATGGATGCAACGACCATCGACTTCAAGGAGGACGCCCTGGCCGGTGTGAAACTTCTCAGGGAACGGTTCGACAAAGTCGGGGTCATCGGTCACAGCGAAGGCGGCACCATAGCCCTTATGATGGCCGCGGAGAAACAGGTCGATTTCATCGTCAGCATGGCAGGGATGGCCGTGTCCGGGCAGGAGACCATAGTCAAGCAAGCCCGCATATCGATCCTTTCAGCCGGATATCCCGCCGAGACGGCGGACATTTTCTGCGATGCGGTGGACAAGGCCGCTTATGTGCGCGTCCACGGCGGCATGATGCCTGAAGCCAACAGGCTGGACCTCCCGGATGAATTGAAGGAGAGTTTCCTTGGCATGCTCACCCAGTTCCAGAGTCCCTGGATGATCAAGTTCCTATCTTTGGATATGAGACCGCTGCTGGGCGGCATCGAGTGCCCCGTCCTGGCGCTCAATGGCACCAAGGATATCCAAGTGGATTACGAAACCAACCTGGATGCGCTCCGCAGCGGGCTGCCGGCCAACCCCATGAACAAGATTGAAGCGCTGGAAGGATTGAACCACTTGTTCCAGCATTGCACCACAGGCTCTCTGGCCGAATACCGGTCGATAGAAGAAACCATTTCTACGGAAGCATTGAAGATAATGGAAGAATGGCTGACAGGCGTTTGCGCAGCCCTCTGACACAAAAAGCCCGGCATAAGCCAGGCCCTTCATGTGTTGGGGTGCAATATGGGGCTCGAACCCATGACAACTGGAACCACAATCCAGGACTCTACCAACTGAGCTAATTGCACCGTATTGGGTTTGCAAATGTACAAATATTTTTTGACGTCGCAAGCCCAAAAATGTTTATATTTGTAAAAATCTAAGCATTATGGCGCGCGAAATCAAGTTTTCTCTCGTTTACAGGGACATGTGGCAGTCCTCCGGTAAATACCAGCCACGGGTAGACCAGCTCGTAAGGGTGGCTCCGGCCATCATAGACATGGGTTGTTTCGACAGGGTCGAGACCAACGGAGGGGCTTTCGAGCAGGTGAACCTGCTCTATGGGGAGAATCCAAACATTTCCGTGCGCAAATGGACGGCCCCCTTCAACAAGGCAGGCATCCAGACCCACATGCTCGAAAGGGGCCTCAACGCGCTGCGCATGAATCCTGTGCCGGCCGATGTCCGCGAACTCATGTTCAAGGTCAAGAAGGCCCAGGGGGTGGACATTGCCCGCAGTTTCTGCGGCCTGAACGACCACCGCAACCTCCGCCTGTCGGTTGAATACGCGAAGAAATGGGGCATGATCTCCCAGGCGGCCCTTTCCATAACCAACTCGCCCGTCCACACCGTCGAGTACTACATGGACGTGGTGGACCACCTGGTGGAATACGGAGCTGACGAAATCTGCCTCAAGGACATGGCAGGTGTAGGCCGTCCCACTTTCCTCGGACAGCTCGTCCATGACATCAAGAAGAAATATCCGCACATCATAATCCAGTACCACGGCCATTCCGGCCCGGGCTTCTCGCCCGCCAGCATGCTCGAGGTGGCCCGCGCCGGGGCGGATTATCTCGATGTCGCAGTTGAGCCCCTCAGCTGGGGCAAGGTGCATCCCGACATCATCACCATAAGGGAGATGATGAAGGCGGACGGCTTCCTGGTCAAGGACCTCGACATGGACGCCTACATGGAGGTCCGCAAGCTCACCCAGGAGTTCATAGACGACTTCCTCGGGTACTGGATCAATCCCCAGAACAAGGTGATGACCTCGCTCCTGGTCGGATGCGGTCTCCCGGGAGGCATGATGGGCAGCATGATGGCCGACCTCAAGCCTTTCCTCGGCGCCATCAACGCCGCCGAGCGCAAGGCCGGCCGTCCGGACATGAGCCTGGACACCCTCATGGTCAAGCTCTTCGAAGAAGTGCAGTACGTATGGCCGAAACTGGGATATCCCCCGCTCGTCACCCCGTTCAGCCAGTATGTCAAGAACACCGCTCTGATGAACCTGTTCAACGTCATCCAGGGCAAGCCACGCTGGACTACCATCGACAAGGACACCTGGGGCATGATCCTTGGCAACTGCGGCAAACTCCCCGGACCGCTCGCCCCCGAAATCGTGGAGCTGGCGAAGGAGAAGGGCATGGAGTTCTATACCGGAAACCCGCAGGACATGTATCCCGACGAACTTCCCAAGTTCAGGCAGATGATGAAGGACGAAGGCTGGGACTGCGGCCAGGACGACGAGGAACTCTTCGAGATAGCCATGCACGAGCGCCAGTACCGCGACTACAAGAGCGGCATCGCCAAAGAACGTTTCAACAAGGAGCTCGAGGACTTCCGTGCCAAGGCCGGAGCCCCCATCATAGTCAAGCGTCCCGTCGTGGAGATGCCGGAATTCAGCATCGAAGAATACACGCAGAAGTATCCCCACGCCGTTCCGGTCCAGGCTCCCGTCAAGGGTCAACTGCTGTGGGAGGTGGACGTGGACGACGCATCCAAGGCTCCTGTCGCCGGTACGGCTGTCACCGCCGGAGAGCCTATGGGCTATGTCCAGACCTACTACGGCCGCGAGGAGATAATCCCCGCCATCTCCGGCCGAGTCGTAGCTGTCACCGGCAAGCAGGGCAAGAAGGTGGAAAAAGGCGAGATAGTGGCTTTCATACAGTAGTCACCCCTGGTATCTCCGGTCTTCCGCGAAAGAAAAGAAACAGTCGTCGCATATGACGACATGATCCTCAAGGGCGATGTCGAAGTGGGAACAGGCGTCGCCCAATGTTTTTGTCTGTCTTATGTCGGCCTGGCTCGGCGCCGGATTGCCCGAGGGATGGTTGTGTACTATTACAAGGGCGAAGGCCCTGCGGTCGAGGGCGTTCTTTACCACCCGGCGGATATCGAATGAAGTGGAACAGCCGTTCCCAACGCTCACCTTCTCTTTCCCCAGGATATATCGCGCCGAATTCAGATAAAGCACCCAGAACTCTTCGTGGTCGAGGCCCTTTAGCAGCGGCTTCATCAATTCGTACACCATCCGGGCCGATACCACCGGCTTCTTCTCCATGCCGGCCCCTTCGGACATGAAACGCCGCCCGAGTTCGGCGGCGGCAAGCAGGGTGCAGGCCTTGTCGTTCCCTATCCCCTCCACTTCAACGAGTTCCCCGACACTCATGGAAAAAAGGCAGGAAAGCCTCCCGCCGGCCACCGACAGCAGATTCCTTGCGATTTCGGCAGCGCTGCATCCCCTAGATCCCGTGCGCACCAGTATGGCCAGGAGTTCCCCGTCGCTCAATGCAGCCGCCCCGCGTTCGAGGAGTCTCTCCCTAGGGCGCTCCCCTGTTGTAAGGTCCTGTATCTTCATGCCGGCAATATGGGAATTATTTGCCCTGACATGCCGCCGGAAACATTAAAAACATATACCGAAAACAATTCTTTAAGACATCAAAATATATTGTTGATAACTTTGTGGAAAATTTTGGAAAAGAATGGAAGAAAGTGGAAAATTTTCTCTATCTTTGTAGCACTTGCGTATACGAATTATGGTATCATTCATCGGAGAATACACATCCAGGCTGGACGACAAGGGAAGGATGGTCTTCCCGGCGCCGTTCAAGGCCCAGCTCCCGGCGGAAGACATGCGGCTCGTCGTAAAGAAGAGCCTCTACTCCCCGTGCCTGGAAATGTACACTCTCGAGGAATGGCAGCGGCGGAGCGGGGAAGTAAGGTCGAAACTGAACTTCTTCGACCCCGACGACCAGGCCTTCTGGAGAACCTTTACCGACAAGATGGACGAAGTGGAACCGGATGCCAAACTTGGCCGTATAACCATATCGCGCAAGCTGTTGGGCGAAATAGGAACCGGCAAAGAGGTGGTATTCTCGGGCAATGACTTCATGGTCGAAATCTGGGCGAAGGAGAAATTTGAAGAAAGCAGACTTCCACAGGACAAGTTCATAGCCATAGCGAAAAGCCTCTCCAAAAGATAGGAGAAAGCTGAATGTCCGTGTACCATAAGCCTGTCCTGCTCCACGAAAGCGTGGATGGAGTAGTTACCAACCCGGCAGGGTCATATGCAGACG
>CAJOQW010000092.1 GCA_905236955.1 uncultured Bacteroidales bacterium | reverse complement strand
GCCGTCACCGGAATCTCCTGCAAATCTGATCACAACATCTTTGGTATCAATTACCTTGTGTTGCATTTCAAATTATGTGGTTGTACTTTGTAGTTCTGGTCTTAGTTTGCTGCCTGCTGCTGGGCCTGAAGTTCTGCCTGAAGGCTTTCAAGGGTGCGGTCAGCCGCGATTCCCAATGCCTTGCGTGCTGCGGGGGTGAGGTCGGTGCTCTGCTTCTCGTCTATGTAAAGGAGGGATGAACGGTCGAAGACATAGATGTATCCGCCGTCCTTGGCGAGTTTGTTGAGGGTTTCCTGGGCCTTCTGGTAGATGGGAGCCATGAGCTGCTGTTCCTGCTGCTGGAGTTCCTGCGAGATGCTCTGCTGGAACTGCTGTATGCGCTGCTGGATGTCGGTAAGCTCCTTCTCCTTGCTCTCCTTGATGGCCGGAGTCCATGTGGAGACCTTCTGCTCGTACTGGGAATACTTGGAATTGAACTCCTCCATCATGGACTGATAGGTATCCTGGGCCTCCTTGCTGGATGCCTGGAGAGTGGTGCGGGCCTGGTCGGCCTCGGGCATGAGCTGCACGAGCTCGGCAAAATTAACATGTGCGAACTTGGGCTGGGCCCATGCGCTTGCGCCAAGGAGCAGTGCTGCCGCGATTACGATGAATTTTTTCATATCAATTCTTAATTAGATTTGTTGCTTGATTTGAATATAGATGCAAATTTACACCAAAATGTTTCAATTTCAAAACCATTATCAGAACTGTTGCCCGATTATGAAGTGGAACTGGCTTCCGCCCGACTTGGCGTCGTCGAAACCATAACCCCAGTCGATGCCCAGCAGACCTATCATGGGCAGGAAGATCCGCACGCCCACACCGGCGCTGCGCTTGATCTGGAACGGGTTGAAGTCACGGATGTCGGCCCAGCAGTTGCCACCTTCGAGGAATGCCAGGACAAATATCGTGCTCGACGGTTGAAGTATGACGGGATAACGCAATTCGACGGTGAACTTGTCGTAAACGTTGCCGGCATAGGCGCTTCCGTTGGAATTGTACTTGGTTGTGGTATATGGGGTAAGGGAGTAATTCTCGTACCCGCGCAACGGGATGATGTCGCTGCCGTAGGTACTGTATCCGCTCATGCCGTCACCGCCCACCAGGAAGTACTCGAACGGGGAGTATCCCCAGTTCCTATTGTAATAACCGAGGTAGCCGAACTGGGCACGGGTCATGAGGACGAGGTCCCCCACGAGTTTGGTATAGGTGGCTGCGTTGAACTTCAGTTTCCAGTATTCTATCCAGCGGTAACGGTCTCCTGACGACCAGTCGTCGTAGTCCACGTCGCGCCAGCTGTTCACGGCTACGCGGTTGCCCTCGGAGTCATACGTGTGTTTGCGGAGCAGCGAAAACGGCGGGGTGAGCTGCAGGTTGAGGCTGAAGTCGGACCCCTGCCTCGGGTAGATCTGCTGGTCGGTGGAGTTGCGCACCAGCGTACCCTGGTAGTTTATGTTGTGCGAGAGGCCGTCCTGGAACATGAAGTAGCCCTGGTACCAGTTGGTGAGCTTGTAGCTTTGCCAACTGAGGCCGTTGTAGAGTACGAAGTAGTTGTCAGGCCATTTCAGGCGTGCGCCAAGGGATGCCGAGAAACCATAGATCTCGAGTATCCTGTCGACGGTATAATTGTAGAAATAATTGTAGTATCCGCCGGAATTCGACGCCGTCTGGCGGGTATAATAAACCCCCAGGTTAAGCGAAGTCGGCTTTTTCCCGAACAACCAGGGTTCCGTGAAACTGGCGTTGAGGGCCGTATAGTACGAACCGTTGGTCTGGAAATGGAAGGCCAGCGACTGTGCGTCTCCCAGCGGGACGGGACGCCAGGCCCCTTTCTCGAACATGCGGTGCGTGCTGAAGTTGTTGAAGCTCACGCCCGCGGTGGCGACGAATGTGCGTCCGCCCCAGCCCCCGGAAAGCTCCAGCTGGCTGGAAGGCTTCTCGGTGACGTTGTAGATGACGTCCACCGTGTTGTTGAGCTGGTTCGGGATTATGTTGTATCCGCCTTCCCCCATGATGGCCTCGGCGTCGAACTGGCCGAGGGAAGCTATTTCACGGATGGACCTCTCGAAGTCGGTCTGGCTGAACAGATAACCCGGACGGGTGAAGATCTGCCTGCGGACGACCTTTTCGTTGGTGAGGTCGTTGCCGTTGATTATTATGTTGTTGAGGGTTGCCTGCTTGCCTTCGGATATGCGCATCTCCACATCGACCGAGTCGTTCTGGATGTTGGTTTCCACCGGGGTGAGCTGGAAGAAGAGGTAGCCGTTGTCGCGGTAAAGCTTGGATACGTCGTATTCGTTCTGCTTGCCGCCGCCGAAAAGGCGCTTCTGCATGGACACCATGTCGTAGACGTCGCCTTTCTCGATACCGAGCACCTCGTTCAGGGCGTCGGTGCCGTAAACCGAGTTGCCCGTCCAGGTAATGTCCCTGAAATAGTACTTGTCCCCCTCTTCCACGGTAATGTCTATCCCAAGCCGGCCGGGCTCCAGATAATAGATGGTGTCTTTCACGATGCGGGCGTCGCGGTAGCCGGCCTCGTTGAAGGCGCTTATGAGGTTCTTTTTGTCATTGGGATATTCCTTGGCATCGAACTTCTTGGAATTGAAGATGTTGTATATCTTGTTGGCCTTGGTCTTCTTCATGCTGCGCGCGAGCTTGAACTCCTTCACGTGTTCGTTGCCGATGAAGTTTATTTCCTTAACCTTGACCTTCACTCCCTTGTCAACGGCGAAATTCACGCGGATGGCATTGCGTATGACCGTATCCTTGATGACCTCGGCCTTGACGCCGCAGTTGAGGAAACCCTTTTCGGCAAAGTAGCGCTTGATGATATCGGAGGATGTCTTCTCGACGTAGTCCGAGAATTCCCCACCCCTGCGCAGATGGAGGCGTTCCTCGAGGTCTTTCCTTTCCCCGGACTTGACCCCGGAGAAGGTCCAGCGCGACACGCGCGGACGTTCGATTATCTTGATGAGGAGATATACGCTGTCCCTTTCAGGGCTCAGGCGGGCGATGTCGAGCGAAACGTCCTCGAAGTAGCGCTGAAGCCACAGGCGCCGGACTATATTCGACATGTCTTCGCCGGGGATGGTGACTTCCATTCCCTCCTGGAGACCGGTCAGGGAAATGATCTGGCTGGCACTGAAATAATGGTTGCCCTCTACGTCAACCCCTCCAACTATATATTTCTGCGGATTGTTGTAATCCACTTCCACCCCGGTTTCCTGGGCGAGGGCGCCCACGGAAAACAGAAAGGCAGCGATGATAACCGGCAGTAGTCTCTTCATTCTTATTTCTTGACTTTTCCGAAACGGCGGTCCCTCGAGGCATATTCCTCAAGGGCCGCGTGGAAACTATCCTTTCTAAAATCAGGCCAAAGTGTATCGGTGAACACGAATTCACTGTAGGCGGCCTGCCACAGCATATAATTGCTTATGCGCTTCTCCCCGGACGTACGGATGATCAGGTCCGGATCGGGTATTCCTGCAGTGGCCAGATAAGGCTCCAGGTCGTCGGCCCCGGCAGCCGCCATGCGCCTTGCGGCCTGGAGTATATCCCATTTGCCGCTGTAGCTGACGAAGAGGATCATGGTCATCTTGTCATTGGCCGCGGTCGCCTCCATCAGCGAGTCGATAGTCTTGTTGAACTTGTCCGAAAGGCGGGAACGGTTCCCTATCACGACGTACCTCACCCCCTTTTCCATGAAATTGCCGAACTGGCTGTGCATGTTGGACATGAACAGTTCCATGAGGGTGTCCACCTCCTTCCGGGGGCGGTTCCAGTTTTCTTCCGAGAAAGCGAAGAAGGACACGTATCTGATTCCCAGTTTGAGGCATTCGTCCGAGATCTCCCGTACGCTCTCAACCCCCTCGAAATGGCCGAACGTCCTCTCCTTGCCGCGCTGCTGCGCCCATCGGCCGTTGCCGTCCATTATGAGGGAAACGTGGACAGGTATTCTTTCCGGTTCCATCATCATTGAGGTAAGTTTCGCACATCCTGCCCCCAGAAAAGGCGGCTGCGGAGTGCATCGATGAAATTGGATTTGCCTATGCTTACCCTCTTCAGGCGGAACGGGGCCTCGCTTATGGTGACAGACATCCCCTGCGGGATGATGTAGCTGCGGTTGTCAAGGGTGAGGAATGCCTCCGTCTCCCTGACCCTGGTGCCCATGACTATCGTGGACCGGCCGGGGACCACCAGAGGCCTGAGGTTGAGATTATGGGGAGCTATGGGGCTGATTATGAGCACGTCCGCGTCGGGAAGGCAGATAGGGCCGCCGGCGCTGAGGCTGTATGCGGTGGATCCGGAACTGGTTGCCACCAGGAGGCCGTCCGCCCAATAGGTGGGAAGATGCTCCCCGCCGACGGAGGCTTCTATCCCGAGCATGCCGGGACCGCTGCGGTGAAGGCAGGCCTCGTTGAGGGCATACGGCCAGAAGTCTTCCGGCACCCCGCCCTGCACGTCCACCTTGAGCATGACGCGTTCTTCAATGGTATAGTTGCCGTTGAGGACAGGACCGGAGATGTCCCTGTTGGTCTCCGAGAGGAAACCCATGCGGCCGAAATTGACCCCCAGTATGGGGATGCCGGCTTCGCTGACGATGCGGGCGCAACTGAGGAATGTGCCGTCCCCGCCGAAACTGAGCACCATATCGGTGCCGGGCTCCGGGCCCGAGGCGTTACCGAGCTCGTAAAGCCGGGCCCCTCCTTCCCCGAGGCGCCCCAGAAGGGTGCTTATGCGGGGATCTTCTTCCAGCGAGAGCTTCTTGATGTAATAGCCTAGTTTCATAAACAGACAACAAATTTAGCACTATTTTTACGATTTTCCGCACGGATTTTGCTACTTTTGTAAAATTTGATTCAATAATAAGAAAATATTAACTTTGCATGTTTTTATCTATCCGATTTATGAAACGCATTACAACTTTCCTCTGCATCATCGCCTCCGGTGCGATGCTCGCTGTATCCTGCAACCAGCCTAAGGCTGCCGAAACCACCGAAGGTACAGTCAACGAGACCGTAGCCCAGAAGGGCGCTATCGTCTACTTCAACCTCGACAGGGTATTGGAAGAATACGACATGGCCAACGACCTCCGCAGCGTCGTGGAGACCAAGGTCAACAGCATCAGCCAGGAAGTGAACCGCCGCGGAAGCAAGCTCGAGAAGGACATAAAGTCTTTCCAGGATAAGATCGACAAGGGCCTCATGACCCGCAGCACGGCCGAAGTCCAGAGCGGAGACCTCCAGAAGCGCCAGAACGACTTCCAGCAGTACGCTGCCCAGAAGCAGCAGGAAATGGCCGAGGAGCAGCAGGTCATGATGAACCAGATCGCCGACGCCATCTCCACTTTCCTCAAGGCATACAACGAGGAAAAGCAATATGCGATGATCATCACCAACCAGGGCGGCATCCTTCCCGCCCCCGTCGCAGTGGCCGATTCAACCCTCGACATCACCGACGATATCCTCAAGGGGCTCAACGCCGAATACGTAAAGACCAAGGCCGCCGGCGAAAAGAAGTAACCGCCGTCCGGGAATATTCCAGGCATCATGAAGAAACTCGTCCTGATATTGCTTCTGGCGATATTCACCCTGCCCATGGCGGCGCAGGACTATCAAGCGCCGCCCGTCAAGTTGTCCAAGGACATGGTAAGGGTGGACGGCAAGTCATATTACGCCCATGTGGCGGCCGACAAGCAGACCCTGTACTCCATAAGCAAGGCGTACGGGGTCACGCTTGCGGACATATATGCCGCCAACAGGACCCTCGACCTGGAAAACAACGGCCTGAAGACAGGCCAGGTGCTCCTGATTCCCGCCGCCCCGCAGGCTGCGGGCAAGGAAGAGACGCCCTCGCAGGCCAGTGCCGATTCAACCATAGACAAGAGGGCGCTGTTCCCGGGGCTGAAAGGCATCTTCTCCAAAATCTTCAAGCCCGATGGAGGGTCGGATGGCGGTTCCGGTGACGGGAGCAGGGACAAGGACGTCACCTTAGCATCCTCCGACAGCACATTCACCGAGGAGGAAATCCCGGGCACCATAGAGGTGGCTGTGCTCCTCCCCTTCACCTCCAAGGGCAAGCCGGATTCCAAGAGCGAGGATTTCTACGCCGGCATACTCCTCGCCGCCAAAGACCTGGGCGGCAAGGGGATGAACATCAATCTCCACACCTATGACATCGGCTCGGGCGGCATATCCCAATCGATGCTGTCTTCCGCCGACGTCATCATCGGCCCGCTCTCCCAGGATGAGGTGTCAAGGGCGGTTTCAGCAAGCCCGCGGGGCAAGTATGTCATCTCGCCGCTGGAACCCAAGACCGCCGCCATGGCCGATTCCATGCGGGTGGTCCATGCGCCCACTCCGGCCAATGAACAGAGCTATGATGCTGTCCGCTGGGCCTTGTCGGACATGGCCCCTGGCGATTCCCTCGTAGTCATCCGCGAAAACGGCAAAACCCCGACAGGAGGGGCCGCGGCGGTCCTCGCAGCCCTCAGCTCTTCGGGAAGACATTATTCAGTAATCACTTACGGGCTCCTGGAAGGCACCCGGGTCCAGCCCCGCTTTGCGGCCAGGGCCAGCCGGAACGGCACCACCCGCTATCTTATAGCATCCGAGAACGAATCTTTCGTGAACGACGCCGTCCGCAACATCAACCTCATGGCGTTCAAGAGGAATGACGTGGTCCTGTATGGCCCGTCAAGGCTCCGCACCTTCAACACCATCGAAACCGAGAACCTTCACAAGGTCAGCACCCACATCTGCGCTTCGTACCATATCGATTACTCCAATCCGGAGGTGAAGAAGTTCGTCCTGGCCTATAGGGCGCTTTTCGGCAGCGAGCCCAATTCCTTTGCGTTCCATGGTTACGACACCATGTCCTATTTCGCCACGATGTGTTCGCGTTACGGGCGCAACTGGTTCCGCAAACTTCCCGATGCAGGATGGCGCGGCCTGCAGACCGACTTCGGTTTCGATGAACCGGGATGGCATAAGGGGCAGGTAAACAAGGCCGTCCGCCGGGTCATCTACACTCCCGATTTCCAAATAACCGTTCAATGACATGAAAAGGAGCCTATCCATACTCACGGCCCTGCTTGTGAGTTTGCCTGCGTTTGCAGTAAACTTCGACGATTGGTTCGAAGACGCCACCCTGCGTCTCGATTACATATTCTCCGGGAACGCCAAGTCCCAGGAAATCTCCTTCCTCGAGGCCTACCGCACCGAGGTATGGGCAGGACGCCGGACCAATCTGGAGAAGCCCCTGCTGGAAGGCAACGGACAAATCAAAATATGCGACGCGGCAAGCGGCAAAGTGCTGTACACCAATTCATTCTCCACTTTGTTCCAGGAGTGGCAGAACACTGAAGAGGCTACCACGGTAAACAAAGGGTTCGAGAACTGCTTCCAGGTTCCATGGCCCAGGAAACCGGTGACGGTGAGCATAACGTTGCGCGACAAGTACCGCCGCGTCTGTGCCACGCTCACCCACCCCATTGACCCGTCGGACATACTCATAAGGCCGCTCAAGGCCAAGAATTCCTTCCGGCAGCTCATGGGCGGGGGTAATTACGACCAACGTATAGACATCGCCATAATCGGGGACGGATACGCCCTCGGGGATCTCAGGAAATTCTATTCCGACGCAGGCAGGGCGGTGTCGGCCATGATGAAACACGAACCGTTCAAGAGCAACGCGAACCGTTTCAATTTCGTGGCGGTGGCTTCCGTCTCGCAAGATACCGGGGTGAGCATCCCCCATGACAAGGTGTGGAAGGACACGAACATGTCTTCCCATTACGACACTTTCTACACCGACAGATATCTCACCACATCCAACATGAGGACCCTGTACTTCGAACTGGCAGGGGTGCCGTTCGAGCACGTCATAGTCCTCGTGAACACCGGCAAGTACGGCGGAGGGGGCATCTTCAACTCGGTAACCCTCGCCTCCAGTGACCATCCCACCTTCGAGGTGGTGCTGGTGCACGAATTCGGCCATGCCTTCGGCGGACTTGCGGACGAGTATTTCTATGACGACGAGTACTCCGATACTTATCCCGCCCGCGTAGAGCCGTGGGAGCCCAACATCACCACCCTCACCGACTTCGGGAGCAAATGGAAGGACATGCTCCCTGCCGGCACAAAGATCCCCACCTTGCCCGACTCGGTCGGGAAGGACAACGACATAAGGAAAATCTGGGATACTTTGACCCCTGAGCAGAAGGCCCTCCTGAACAGCAAGGTCGGAGTTTATGAAGGGGGCGGGTACCGGTCGAAGGGGGTTTACCGGCCCGTCCAGGAATGCCGCATGAAAATCAACGAATGCGAACTGTTCTGCCCGGTCTGTTCAAGGGCGCTCCAGCGGATGATAGACTATTATACCGGAAGGGTTATTTCTGGCGGCAGTAGATCTGTACCGGACAGCCGGTGAGCGGGAATTTCTCCCTGAGCTGGTTTTCGAGGAAACGCTTGTAGGGCTCCTTCACGTATTGTGGAAGGTTGCAGAAGAACGCGAAGGCGGGGAACCTTGTAGGGAGCTGCGTCACATACTTGAACTTCACGTACTTACCCTTCCAGCTCGGCGGAGGGGTTTCTTCTATGACCGGAAGGAGGGCCTCGTTCAGGCGTGATGTGGGAATATGGCGCGAGTAG
>CAJOQW010000091.1 GCA_905236955.1 uncultured Bacteroidales bacterium | reverse complement strand
TCTATTTCCTGGCGAGGACGGTCGGTTCTTTACTGGGTACCTTCCTCCTGGTGAAGTTGAATGACAGGAAGTTCTTCTTCTACAATATCCTTGTGGCCATAGCAGCAGTCATCATCCTGTTCTTTGTCCAGGGGAGGGCGGGGATCCTTGCCCTGTTGGCCGTGATCGGTTTCTCTTGCTCCTGCATATTCCCGATCATTTTCTCCTTAGCCTTGAAGGCCCGTCCCGAGAAAGCGAACGAGATCTCCGGCTTGATGATTACGGGCGTCTTCGGCGGCGCAGTCATCCCGCCCCTCATGGGCCTGATGTCGGACGTCATGGGCTCCCAGGCAGGTTCCCTGCTTGTCATAGGACTATGCATGTTCTATCTGTTATTCTGCTCTGTTAAGATGAAGTCATTGAAAACCATTTAATTATTACAATGATGAACCGTAAATTATCAATTTTGGCGCTTTTGCTCGCCTTCACCCTTTCCGCTCCGGCACAGGAAAAGAAAAACGAGCCGCGTACCTTTACGATGCCCGCCAAAATCGATCTGCCGGAAGATGAGCAGGCAATCAGGGAAGCCGCTGACGGCTGGTGGAAGGAATCCATGGAGAACTATGACGAGCGTGTGAAATGGTACAAAGATGCCCGTTTCGGCTGCTTCGTCCACTGGGGTGTCTATTCAACCGCAGGGGATGTCTGGAACGGGAAGGCCATCGGCGGTTATTCCGAGCATCTGATGCGAAAGGCCATGATTCCTCTGAAGACCTACAAGGATTCACTGGTCTATACCTTCAACCCGGTCGATTTCGACGCGGAGAAATGGATGTCCATGGTGGAAGCGACCGGAATGAAGTATTTCATCATTACCGCGAAGCATCATGACGGTTTCGCCATGTACCCGTCGGACGCCTATCCCTATGATATCCGCCTTACCAAGTACAAGGGGGATCCGATGATGGAACTGCGGGAAGCGGCGAAGCGCCACGGAATCAAGTTCGGATTCTATTATTCCCACGCCTTCGACTGGGAACATCCCCTTGCGCCGGGCAATGACTGGGAATATGAGCATCCTGGCGGAGACCGCCATCTCGGAGGTGAAGACTGGTGGAACGGGGAGTACAAATGGTTCATCCCCTATACGGAGAAGTATGTCGAGGAGAAATCCCTCCCGCAGATAAAGGAACTCATCGAACGCTACCATCCGGACATCATGTGGTTCGACACGCCCCACAAACTGCCGGACTATCTCAATATCCGCATCCTGAAGGAACTCAGGGAATGCGATCCCGACAACTCCATCGTCGTCAACGGCCGGCTGATCACCAAGATCAGCGACATGGGCGACTATATCAACACCGGAGACAAGCCGGCGAACTTCTTCCCGGTTGCCGCCGATATCTGGGAAGCCGTTCCGACCACGAACGAGTCCTACGGATACAATTCTGCCGACAACTCTCACAAGAGCATCGGCCATTTCGTCCAACTGATCGAGACCGCCGTGTCCAAGGGCGGCAACATCCTCCTGAACATCGGCCCCATGGGGAACGGCTGGATGGATGAGCGGGACCTGAAGATTTTCCGCGGGATAGGCTCCTGGATGCAGGTTTACGGAGAGAGTATCTACGGCACCGGCAAGAGCGAGCTCCCTGTGCAGAGCTGGGGCGTCGTCACCCAGAAGCAGGATACCGTCTATCTACATGTCCGCAAATGGCCCGAGGATGGCAAGATCATGGTCGGAGGACTGCGTGCACGCGTCAAGAAGATGTGGGTACCCGGTCAGGAGAAGGCCAGGCTCAAATACAGGCAGCGCTACAAGGAAGACGGTTATGTTCGGGCAAAAGGCGTTGTGCCGGATTCCATCAGCACTGTCGTGGCCATGGTCCTCAAGGATGGTTACAAGGCCAATCCGGTCCGCGTCATCGATCCTTCCAGGGACAACGTACTCATGACCTTCGATTCCGAGTTGCGGGGAGACGGTCTCGGATACGCAGGCGGAAGGAAGAACCAGGATTTCATCAAGGGATGGAACAATAACGACCAGTCCATGTACTGGGAATTCCGTACTGCCCGGAAAGGGACTTTCGACTTTGCGCTCAACTATGCCACCGGAAGGGAAAACGAGGAAGGGGAGCTGGAGCTGATAATCGACGGACAAAGCATCCCGTTCCACTATACCGGCTTCGTGACCAGTAACGGACGGCCCACAACGCTCCCGATAGGTTCCATCAAGCTCGAACGCGGAAAGCACACCTGCGAACTCCGGGGCGTGAGTACGACCGGATCGGCTTATCCCCGTCCCTACGCCCTCGTAATCAACAAACAGACTAGATAGCATAACTTTTTCAATGCGCCGTTTCCCCTTGCGCATGGAAAGTGATCATTTCCCCGATGGTGCCTGCTCCTTGGCCAGCCTTTCCACCTTTTCGGGGTTGTCGGGGGTGCCTACGAGGGGCTTGCCGGTGTCGTAGGCGCGAAGCACTTCCATCTCTGACGGTTCGAGCGTGAAATCGAACACCTCGAAATTCTCGCGCAGCCTGTCGGCATGGGTGCTCTTGGGGATGACGACTATGCCTTCCTGGATAAGGAAGCGGAGGGTTATCTGGCGGGGGGTCTTCCCGTATTTGGCGGCGATGGCGAGTATCGACTCCCTCCCGTAGATTTCGTCCACGCGGCCCTGGCCGAAGGGAGCGTAGCTCTCATGCGCCACTCCGAACTTGTCCATCCATTCGCGGTTGGTCCTCTGCTGGCAGATGAGGTTGGTCTCGATCTGGTTTATGGCGGGAGCCACTTCGTTGTAACTTATAAGGTCCACCAGCCTGTCGGCGTTGTAGTTGCTGACGCCTATTGCGCGGATGCGGCCTTCGTGGTAGAGCTTCTCAAGGGCCCTCCATGCCTTGTACGTGTCAGCGAAAGGCCAGTGGATGAGCACGAGGTCGAGATAGTCGGTGCGCAGTTTGTCCATCGACTCGAGAACCGAATCATATGCCCTGTCGAAGAATTTGAACCATACCTTGGTGGTGATGAAAAGGGACTCCCTTGGAACGCCCGAGCAGGCGATGCCCTTGCCTACGTATTCTTCGTTCCAGTAGCACTGTGCGGTGTCGATGAGGCGGTAGCCCATCCGTATGGCTTCGCATACGCTGTTTGCACAAATCTCGGGGTCGTTGCTCTTGAATGTCCCAAGCCCCAGCATCGGCATCTTGACGCCGTTTCCCAGTATTTTGTATTCCATGGTGTGATTATTTTTCGACAATATAGGAATTAATAATCAAAAAAATCTAACTTTATAGGCACAAAACCACAAGCGAAATGAAGAAGACCATCATCACCACCATCTTGTGCGTACTGGCTTTCGCAGGACTTTCCGCCCAGAATCCCGCCATAATCCGCCTTTGGCCGGACGGAGCCCCCAACGACAATGGAGCCAGGGGGCCTGAAGTGGAGCTGGAGAACGGCCGGGTCACGAACATCTCCGACCCCACCATTGCCGTCTATCCGGCCAAAAATCCCAACGGACTGGCCATTATCGCCTGTCCCGGCGGCGGTTATGTCCGTCTGGCCATGAATCACGAGGGTTATGACATGGCGGACTGGTACAACAGCCAGGGCATAACCTATGCCGTGCTCAAGTACCGTATGCCGAACGGCAACTACGAAGTGCCCCTGAGCGATGTGCACCAGGCAATACGGATACTCCGCCAGCATTCGGAGGATTGGGGGGTCAAGAAGGTAGGCGTGCAGGGCAACTCGGCGGGCGGCAATCTCGCATGCCTCGCGGCGAACCGCTATGATGCCGCGACGAGGCCCGATTTCCATATCTTGTTCTATGCCTTCACCGGCAACAGGGGTTCCAGGCAGGGAGCGGAGAAAGATCCTACCTATATCTTGGACGAAATCACTCCCGATACGCCTCCCGCATTCATACTGCACAGCAGCGACGACCACACCGTACCGGTGATGAACAGCATAAACTATTTCTCCAAGCTGGTCGAGAACAAGGTTTCCGCCACTATGCACATATACCCTGCCGGCGGACACGGGTGGGGGTTCAACGACAGTTTCCCCTACAAGCGCGAGTGGACAGGAGAGCTCGAGAAGTGGCTTCGGGATATGGCCGGAGCGAAGTAGGCGCCGGCGTCCTTTTTTACAACGCGAACAATATCAGCAATTGTGCGACCAGCACCCTTAGGAACATCGACAGGGGATAGACGGTCGCGTAATTTACTGATGCATAGTCTGTCCCGTACATATTCTGCGAGAAGGAAAGCACCGCCGGGTCGGTGGTGCCGCCCGATATCAGTCCGCATATCTCGTAGAAATTGAGCTTGAACACGAGCCTGGACAGCAGGATGACGGTTGCTACGGGAATGATGGTGATGAGGGCTCCGTACAATATCCACCAGTAACCTCCTCCGGTGATGGAACTCACGAAAGTCTTGCCTGCGTCCAGGCCGACTGCGGCCATGAAGAAGGAGATGCCGATCTCCCTTATCATCATGTTGGCGCTTACCGTGGTATAGGTGGTTATCTTGAGTTTGGGGCCGAAGTATCCGAGCAGGATCGCCACGATGAGCGGACCTCCCGCGAGGCCGAGCTTTACCGGCTGGGGGATGCCCGGAATGGCAATCGGGAGGCTTCCGAAGATGACACCGAGAGCGATACCGAAGAATATGGGAACCAGATTGGGGTGGGAAAGGCTTTCGGCTTTATTGCCGACTATCCTGGAGGCCGCCTTGATGGCTTCAGGGCTGCCCACCACCTGTATGCTGTCCCCCATCTGGAGTATGAGTCCCGGACGTGCGACCAGTTCTATGCCGGCGCGTATGACGCGGGTTATGATAACTCCGTACTTGCGGCGGAACCCAAGTTCGGAAAGATGTTTGCCCGTAAGTGATGACTGGCTTATTATCAGGCGGCGCGTCACCATATGGGTATCCATCTTCATCCAGTCCTCCTGATGCAGCGGAACTTCTTCGCCGAATATGATACGCACTGTATCAACGTCCTTGTAGTCGGTGACTATCAGTAATTTATCCCCTTCGTTCAGGACAGTGTCCGGGCCAGGGACGGAGATTTTACCATCGTGGAGTATGCGGGAGATCACGAACCGGTCGCCCATTTCAGAGGTAATCTGTCCGAGGGTCTTGCCGTAGATGGCCGGGTTGCTCACCTGGCAATGCATGCGCCTTGCGGTCTCGCCCGAATCCTGCTCCTTTTCGAGTCCCTTCCGCTCCTTTTCGAGGTCTATCCTGAACAGGGACTTGGAAAGTATTATCAGGAAGATGACCCCGAGTACGCCTATGGGGTAGGCTACTGCATAGGCCGAGGCCAGGCGGGTTGAATCGACCGCTACGTTGGAGGCGTCGTTGAGGGTCTGCTGGGCGGCGCCGAGACCGGGGGTGTTGGTGACCGCACCCGACATGACCCCCGTCATTGTGAACAGGTCTTCCCCGGTGATGAAATGAAGGGCCAGGGTGACCGCTACGGCAAGGAAGATGAGCAGCGCGGACAGAAGGTTCAGTTTGACACCGCCTTTCTTGAAGGAGGAGAAGAAGCCGGGACCTACCTGCAAGCCTATCGAGAATACGAAGAGGATGAGCCCGAAGTCCTTCATAAAAGAGAGTACCGTGGGATTCGTCCTCAGTCCGAAATGGCTGAGGATGATGCCTACGAACAATATCCAGGTTGACCCGATCGAGACGCCTTTGACCTTGAACCTCCCGAGGTACAGCCCGAGTGCGATCACTACTGCGAAGAGGAGGATCGAGTGGGCGATTCCGTTGCCGAAGAAGAGTGAATGCATCAGTGCTGGAAATTGAACCTGACGTCTATGGGGATGTTCTCGA
>CAJOQW010000090.1 GCA_905236955.1 uncultured Bacteroidales bacterium | reverse complement strand
GAGCCATATGGTATTCACGCATCAGCATCAGGCCTGTAAGTTCGCCGTGGGCTCCTGCACATGGCAGGAAGGTGAAACGCTTGAAGCCGGTGATGGCGGCAAGGGCGGCATCCAAGGCGTCAATGACTTCCTGAGCCCCTTTTACGGTTTCCGCCGGCTGAAGGGGATGCAGGCCCGTGAACAAGGGATGGGAAGCCATCTCTTCGTTGATCTTCGGGTTGTACTTCATGGTACAGCTTCCCAAGGGATAAAAGCCCGTATCCACACCGAAGTTCATCTGGCTCAAATTGGTATAATGCCTTACGACATCCACTTCGCTTACTTCGGGGAGATCGAGCGGGGATTTCCTGGCAAGATTCCCTGGAACGGCGGGGGCGGTGGTGAAAGAAGCGGGAAGGGAATACCCTGTCCGGCCGGGGCGGCTCAGTTCGAATATGAGTTTGTCGTAGTATTTCATCTCGGGAGTTCCTTTACTATTTTGACAAGACCGTCGATTTCATCTTTGCCGTGCTTTTCCGTAACGCAGAAGGAAACTTCCCCGTTGTCGAGCCTGAGGGCGGCGAAGTATCCGCCGTCAAGAAGCGCCTTCTGGAGAACGGATGCATCCATGCAGGGCTTGAGGCAGAATTCTTTCAGGAAGGGTCTGCCTTCGTGGG
The DNA here is from genome assembly GCA_905236955.1 of uncultured Bacteroidales bacterium. GTDB lineage: Bacteria > Bacteroidota > Bacteroidia > Bacteroidales > UBA932 > Cryptobacteroides. The sequence goes on along the minus strand of CAJOQW010000090.1, from coordinate 1,912 downwards.
TATCGGTGAACAGTCCCGTGCCGATGAGTTCGTCGTGCAGATAATGGGCCCCTTCACTCGAGAGTTCATTGACTCTCCTGAGCCCCTCAGGGCCCATCAGGGAAAGGTAAACCGTGGACCAAAGCGCCATCAGGCTTTCATTGGAGCAGATGTTCGAGGTGGCTTTCTCGCGGCGGATATGCTGCTCCCTCGCCTGCAGGGTAAGGACGAAGCAGCGGCGCCCTTCGGCATCCGTCGTCTGCCCTACGATACGGCCCGGAAGCTTTCGCATATATTCGTTTTTGCATGCGAGGAACCCCGCATATGGGCCGCCGTAATTGAGGGGCATGCCGAGGCTCTGACCGTCGCCTGCGGCGATGTCCGCACCCCACTCAGCCGGGGATTTGATTACGGCTAGGGTTGAAGGGTCGCAATAGACGGCCATCAGCGCCCCTGCCTCATGGATTTTGTCAGCATATCCGGAAAGATCCTTGATGTAGCCGTGCTTGCAGATTTCTGGAACCAGGACTCCGGCGACATCGGGCCCGAGTTCGCCGAGGACATCATCGGTCTCGACCAATTGCATGCCCGCGTACTTCATGTACGTCCGGACCACTTCCCGCACGTTGGGAAGCAGGGCTGTTGAAGCGATTACCTTGCTGCGCTTACGTGTGCAAGCCACCGTCATGCGCAGTGCCTCGGCCGCCGCGCTCGGACCGTCGTACATGCTGGCGTTGGAAACGTCCATGCCCGTAAGGCGGCAGACCATGCTCTGGTACTCGAAAATATACCGGAGCGTACCCTGCGAAATCTCGCTCTGGTAAGGAGTATAAGAAGTGAGGAATTCCGACCTGGAAGTGATGTACGGGATCACGGAGGGAACGTAATGGTCGTAGGCCCCCTGCCCCACGAAGACCTTGAGCTGGACGTTCTTGCGGCCGAGTTCCTCGAAGTGGTCGCGGACTTCCTGCTCGCTCATCGCCGATGGGAGGTCGAACTCCCCTTTGAACTTGAACTTATCCGGCACATCGGAATAGAGGTCGGCAAGAGAACCGACCCCTATCCTATCGAGCATTGCACGGATATCTTCCTCTGTCTGGGGAAAATATGCGAATGTTGACATTGCCTGTTATTCTGTAGTTTTGGCGTAATCGGCCGCGGACAGGAGACTGTCCAGCTGGCCGGGATCGCTCATCTTGACCTTGATTATCCAGCTGCCGTAAGGATCCTCGTTGATGAGTTCCGGGGCGTCTTCCAGGGCTTCGTTGACGGCTTCCACGGTGCCGGAGACGGGGGCATAGAGCTCGCTGGAAGCCTTTACGCTTTCGAGGGCGCCGAAATCTTCGTCCTTGAGTATTTCGTCGCCTTCGGCGGGAAGGTCCACGTAGGTGATGTCACCCATTTCGCTTTGTGCAAAGTCCGAGACGCCGATGATGGCTATATCGCCGTCCACCTTGACCCATTCGTGTGACTCGCTGTAGAGGAGTCCTTCTACAATTTTGCTCATTTCTATTTCTTATAGTTGGTTTGATAGAATCTTTTCTTGACCACGACGGCCGGGAAGACCTTTTTGCGGATACGCACATACAAGGTATTGCCAAGGTTCCCCACGGCACGGTCGACCAGGGCGAAACATATGCTCTTGTCAAGGGAGATCGAGTGATAGCCCGTGGTTACCACACCCGCCTCCGTGCCGTCCACGAGCTCGACCGGATATCCCGCACGAGGTATGGCCTTGTCGGCAAGCTCGAGCCCGACGAGCTTCCTGGGGGTACCCTCCGCCTTTTGGGCGACGATGGCTTCCTTGCCTATGAATTCTTCCTTTCCGAGCTTGCAGAACATGCTGAAACCGGCGGTCACCGGAGAGATTTCGGGAGAGAGTTCGTCCCCGTAAAGAGGAAGCCCAGCCTCGAAACGGAGTGTGTCGCGGCAT
>CAJOQW010000089.1 GCA_905236955.1 uncultured Bacteroidales bacterium | reverse complement strand
GGATACACTGCTGGAAGAACGGCTGCTCGAACCGCTTCGGGAACTGCCTCCGCCGCGTGATTGGGCACTGAGGTCTACTGAGGTAAGGGCAAGCGCTGCAGCTGCTGCAGCTGCAAGTGCGATTTTGAAAGAAGTTCTCATGGTGCTCAATATGTTTTTAGTGTTCGTTTACTGTATAGACGCAAAAACATCTGGAATGTTACATTTATTATGCCGAAATTTTTTTCCCGAACTCGGGCCTTATCCTGCGGGGCAGCAATGCGGTTACCAGCACGGTTGCAAGGCAGCACACCATGACCATGGCGAAGAACCCTATATAACCCATCTTCTCCTGGAGCCAGCCTGCGAAAAATCCGGGAACCATCATGCTCAGGGCCATGAAAGCGGTGCATATGGCATAGTGCGAAGTGCGGTACTCTCCTTCGCTGAAATATATCATATAGAGCATATAGGCCGTAAAGCCGAACCCGTACCCGAACTGGTCGAGGGCGACGCAGACATAAACCACCCATAGCGAAGAAGGTTGTGAGACGGCCAGATAAAGATAGACCGCGCACGGCAGGGCCAGGCTCAGAGCCATGGGCCACAATGCCTTGCGAAGACCCACCCTGGCGGCGTATATTCCCCCCAGTATCCCCCCGACAGTAAGGGCTATCACGCCAACCGTCCCGTAAATAAGTCCGCTCTGCGCAGTGCTCAGTCCAAGCCCCCCGGCGGAAACCGGATCGAGCAGGAACGGTGTCAGCATCTTTACGGAAAAGGCCTCCGGAAGGCGGAAAAGCAGCATGAAGAGCAGTGCCAGCCAGACACCCGGTTTCTTGAAGAAAGTCGCGAAAGCCAATCCGAAGTTCCTCTTTTCGGCACGCGGTGCCGCTTCTTCAGGTGGCAGCGCGAAGAAATGCCACAGACTCAGGATCAACAGCAGGAAAGAGGCACCCAGCAAGGTATGCACCCATGCGCGTGGGATGTCGCCATAACGGGTCTCGAGCAGGCCGGCCACAACTACGATGACGCCTTGCCCGAACACGCTCGCTATACGGTAGAATGTGCTCCTTATCCCGACGAAAAGACTCTGGTCGTGCTCGGAAAGGGCAAGCATGTAGAAGCCGTCCGCGGCGATGTCATGGGTGGCGGAGAGCATGGCGCAGATATAAAACATTATCAGCGCCGGCACAAAGGCACCCACAGGCTCCCCGGTCTTGCGCGGCAGGGAGAGGGCCAGTACCGCGAAACAGACCGTCATAGCGGCCTGCATGGCGAGTATCCACCAGCGTTTGGTCCTCACGACATCGACAAGTGGGCTCCAAAGAGGCTTGACCACCCATGGAAGATAGAGCAGCGAAGTCAGTGCGGCAAGGGATGCATTGTCCATGCCCAGCCTCTTGAACAGGGTGACGGACACCACGTTCACCAGGAAATAAGGGATGCCCTCGATGAAATAAAGGGAAGGCACCCAAAACCAGGGCGACCTTTTCATACAACTTCGGATCCTTTGTAATAGTGAGACAGTATCTGCCCGCAATCATAGCCTTCCGCCGCCATTTGGGCGGCTCCGATCTGGCACAGGCCCACTCCGTGTCCCCAGCCCTTCCCCTTCAGGATGCACTCGTCCCCTTCCCATTCCACAGTGAAGGCGGAACTCTTAAGATGGCTTTCGCTCAGGGCCCTGCGTATCGCCAGTTCCTTTCCGATGACGGCTATTTTACGGGTCCCCACGATACGGAGATATTTGATTCGCCCGGAAGGACCGGTTTCCACCGGTTCAAGGGCCTGGATGGTCCCGAAATCGGTTCCGGTACGCCTGGCAACCAGCGCGGATAGTTCTTCGCGGGAATAACGGACCTCCCAGCGGTAGAAATCACGCGTAGGCAGGTCATAATCCATCAGCACCCTCTTGAGCACGCTCTCGCCCGCCCTGCCGCAGAACTCATCCTGAACGCTTTGCAGATAGCCGCGGTCCTCCCCTTCCCAGCAGGTGCTGAAGATCTCGGTGGTACCTCCGCAGCATTTCGAATACCGCGCGTCGCAGATTTCCCCTTCGTACATGAGGAGTTTTCCCCATGTCTGGTCGATGGCGTCCCGAACGGCGGAACCCGCCACCTTGTCAAGGCCCTGGTAACGCTGGCAATGGTCGTCGGCACAGACATCGAACCCTTCGTGGGTGTGCAGGTTGTTCATCAGCCAGCTGCGGGAGATGATGGCGTGGGCCTTCAGGAACTCGAGCGGGGCCCCCGACTGCATCTCGCTGGAAATCACGCTGAGGAGGTAGTCCTCGGCTCCTATGGTATTTACGGCGCGTATCTTGTCCCCCTCCACTATGAAGCTCAGCCTTCCGGCGAACTTGCGAGTAACTTTCCGCTGCCAATGGAAATCTATCCCTATGGGGATGTCATAAAGTATGAACGTCGGCTCGGCGAAGAGGGTGGAGCGGGTGATGGCATCGAAAGTGAGGGAGTCGTAAAGGGCACCGTCGTAATTGATCTTGCCGTCCACGAAAGACACCCTCTGCGGCCCTGCGCCGTCGGAGATGATCTCGAAACGGATCTCCTCCGCCGCCATTATGCCCACATCTATGCTGGGTTGTGTGCGGATAAGGCGCCATAACACCATTGTCTCCTGCTCGGGAGTGATCGATACCTCGTCTATCATCTCTTGCAGGAGCCTGGAAGAAAGTTTGTCGAAATCGGATTTCTTCGGAGTGACAAAGAACCCGGCCATCTCGGCGGCTCCGGGGCTCATTGTGAGTTGGTCGGCCCCTTCAGAAGAATAATGGTGGCTCCGGAACTGCGACCTCAACACCACAACGGTCCGGAACTCGCCGCCTTTGTACCAGCAGTACAGGTTGAAACGGGGTTCGTTCTCGCCCTCGATGCGGGGAGAACACTCCAACAGCCGGTAACAAAGCTTCGCCATCGACTTCTGGGTCGTGGCCTTCATTGCGAATATCCCCCTGGTGAAGCCCTCGTATTTGTACATGGCGGCTTCCTTGACCCGCGCAATAGGCTCACCCGGATTGTCCAGGAATGCGTCAATGCTGCCCTCGAGCGGCAGGATCCCGCGAGGACAGGCCTGGAAGTGAAGGTGGTCGGGTGCCGATGCGCCGCTCACGGGGCCGTTGTAATAAACCGTGAAGTCGGGGTAGAGGCGGGAGAAAAGAAGCATGTCCGGGAAATGGTGCCAGATGGTCTGGGGCATATGTTCGTCCCGGACAATTACAAGATGACCGCGGAAAATCGGGTAGGGATTGATCTGGATGTTGTACATCCTGCCCTTCTTGCCTTCATACTTGAGGTGGAACTGCTCCCTGGGGCGTTTGTCGGCACAAAGGAAACACTCTCTCGCGGCGAGGGATTCGGCGTCGATCTCGGCCGTGGAGGATGCTATCCTGCAAGGATTCAACTGCGCAGTCACCTTCTGTCCGCCTACGGTGAACTCCTTGTACTCCGCATTCTTCACAGCCCTGAAATTTGCAGCGGCAAGCGGCCATACCGACAACTGGTCGTTTATGAATTTGTCTATCTCGCTCATAGAAGTGCCATCAGGGTGTCTTTGATCCGGGCGTATTCCTGCAGGAAGTTTGGGGTGATGGTTCCCTTGGGAGCGGCGGCAATCTCTTCGTCCGTCCACCAGCGGCCTTCGGTCACCTCTACCCCGTCCGGTTCCGGGGTCTGCGATGTGATGGTGGCGAAAACCGCCACCAGTTCCCTCTCGTTGCAGCCCGCATACTCGTATGTCCCCAGGAAGACCGGATTGAAATCGGTGAAACCCAGCTCCTCCCGGGCTTCCCTGTAAAGGGTTTCTTCGAGTTGCTCTCCATAAGAGACATGCCCGCCGACAGCGGTGTCCCAGCAGCCCGGAAGGAGTTTCTTGCCAGGTCCGCGCTTCTGCAGGTATATCTTGGATTCCCTGTTGATTATATGCAGATGCGTCACGGGATGCAGGAGCAGGCTTCCGTCATGGATATGGTTGCGACAGGCCCTGCCCGTGACTATCCCTGTCGGTTCGACCACGGGCAATATTTCCGAATTCTTGGACTTCGGGCCCAGGAGAGGAGCCGGCTCCGGAGGATAAATAAGGGAAAACATTCGCTAGTAGTTGATTATGCGGAGTTCTTCCGGAGTATAAAGGATGGAATCTATGAAATCCGGCGCCACATGGGCCAGGACGAGGAATACGGCAAGGGCAAGGGCTGCGAGGAGGATGACTATAAGGGGAGCCAGCCAGACCCACTTGTTTATGTGCCTGCGGACCTTGTTCTTCGGACGTATATATTTGGCTTTCTTTACCGTGACTACCGGTTTCGGATATTCGGGCAGCTTGACCGACAAGGCGGGCTTGACGTATGCCTGCCTGGGCACGGGTTCCGGCTCCGGCTCCTCAGGTTCCGCTTCCTGGACGTCTCCGGCTTCCTTTCCAACTTCCGCCACTTCCGATTCCTCTGCCTCCGATGGAGTCGGTGGTACTGAAACCGCCTCACTATCGTTCGGCCCCACCACTGAAGTGGTCCCCCCTCTTATGGAGCCGAGGGTGGCTACAGGTTCCAATACCACCGCTCCATCGGAGGTCTCAGGCTCAGCGGGTTCCACCATCTCGGTATCGGCCGGTTCCACCAGGATATCGGCGAGAGACGACACCACATGATGCACCTCGGCCGGAGTTTCCTCGTGATTTTTGAGGCTTATGCTCTGGAGGCCGTACCCGTCGGGATATATGTCGAGGGATTCGTCGGTTATGAAGAAGAAATTGTTCTGGCGGGTGGCCCTCAGGCGCCCCAGGCCGGGAAACACCACGGTCTTGCGGTCCATCAGCACCTTCTTGGTCTCTTCCAGGAAATGCTGAATGATGGCCTTGGACTGGTCTTCGTCTATATCATTGCTTTTGGCATAGAGTTTCACGAGGGAATCGTCCTCGGTGCGGCCGGGGACGAACGTGACACGCTTGTAGGGAGGGTTGATCGTATAACCCCTGTCCGAGAAACTGGCCGGGACGAACTCCGACATGAAAGTTCCCAGCCCCGGAAGACCGACTTCTTCGCGG
>CAJOQW010000088.1 GCA_905236955.1 uncultured Bacteroidales bacterium | reverse complement strand
GTACTTACACACCAGTTGGGAGAGTAGGCAGCCGCCGTTCTTTAACGCGAAGCCGGACATCATTCGATGCCCGGCTTCTTTTTTTATTGCATATTTAAGGGAATTCCTAGAACTCTTCCTTGATGTTGTAGTGGTTCCGTTCGCTTGAGTTGCGCGATATCATCTCCCCGAGGAAACCGGCGAGGAAGAACATAGTGCCCAGGATAACAGCGATGAGGGCCAGATAGAACAAAGGCTGGTCCGTAACGGCACGGAAATAAGTGCCGTGAGCCTGACGGACAAGCTTGGCTATGATTATCCACAAGGCTATGACCGTTCCCGCGAAGAACATCGCGAGGCCGCTGTATCCGAAGAAATACATGGGCTTCTTGCCGAAAGTGCTCAGGAACCACAGGCTCATGAGGTCGAGGAAGCCGTTCACGAAACGGTTCATGCCGAATTTGCTCTTGCCGTATTTGCGCTTCTGGTGATGCACTTTCTTCTCGCCTATCTTTGTGTACCCTGCGTTCTTGGCCAGGTACGGAATATAGCGGTGCATCTCACCGTAAACCTCGATGCTTTTGACAACCTCCTTGCGGTATGCCTTGAGGCCGCAGTTCATGTCGTGGAGCTTTATCCCGGTTACCTTGCGTGCGGTTGCGTTGAACAACTTCGACGGCAGGTTCTTGGTGAGTTTGTTGTCCTGGCGGTGCTGCTTCCAGCCGGACACGAGGTCGTAACCTTCTTCGGTTATCATCTTGAAGAGGCCGGGGATTTCCTCGGGGGAGTCCTGAAGGTCGGCGTCCATTGTGATGACGACGTCTCCCCGGGCCTTGTCGAAGCCGCAATAAAGGGCGGCGGACTTGCCGTAGTTGCGGCGGAAACGTATGCCGTGCACCAGCGGATCGGCCGCTGAAAGCCCTTTTATGACTTCCCATGACGAGTCTGTGCTGCCGTCGTCCACCATGATTACCTCATAGGAATAGCCGTTTTCCGACATAACCCGTCCTATCCAGGATGCGAGTTCGGGAAGGGAGTCCGCCTCGTTGAAAAGGGGTATGATAACTGAGATGTCCATTAATTCTGCTGGTCTTTGAATGGGTCGGATGAAGAAGATGGTATGTTCTTGGAGAAAATGGCGGAGATGATCGTACCGAAGAGCCAGCACCAGATGAAGTTGCTGAAGAAACTGATGGCAGGCATCTCACTTTTCATGTTCTCCATGGATTCCAGGGTCTGTGAATCCACCATTCCGGAATATTGCGCCATGATGGCATCGAACGATGCCGTGAGGGACTCCGGATTGATATACAGCACGTAAACGAGATAGAATGCCGAGAACAGAAGCGATGAGTAAAGGGCGGTGACCATGCCGAACCTGAACACTTTCCGGTTGTCGGCAGAGGGATTCTTCGCCGAGAAATGCAGCATGAAAGTACGCATCAGCCAGATGCAGATGAATAGTTTTGCCGCCCAGAGGATGAAGTTCAGGAATCCTATGAGGAATGCCGTAGCGCCGGTGGCTCCCAATTTGGAGACCAGGGATGCGACGACCATGTAAACTATCGAAACCAGGCCGAGTACAAGGCCTGATTTTCCGGCTTCGTTCCAGATGTTGATCTTCTCTTGTTCCATACGATTCACAAATATACTGAAAAAATGTTATCTTTGTAGGCTATGATAAAAATCACATTTCCTGACGGCAGCGTGAAACCCTTCGAAAAAGGCGTCACTGCATATGAGATAGCGGAGAGCATTTCTCCAAGGCTGGCGGCCGAAGTACTGGCAGCGGAAGTAGACGGATCCACCTGGGACCTTACCCGTCCCATAACCCAGGATTCAACCGTCAAACTGCTCAAGTGGGAGGACGACCAGGCCAAGAAGGTTTTCTGGCACTCCTCTTCACACCTCATGGCAGAAGCCCTGGAGTCGATATATCCCGGCGTAAAGTTCGGAATCGGCCCCGCCATAGACAACGGTTTCTACTATGACGTGGACCTCGGCGGACGCACCATCACCGACGCCGACCTCCCGGCTGTGGAGAAGAAGATGCTTGAGCTTGCCCGCGGGAAAGAAGATTTCAAGCGCATCAGCGTTTCAAAGGCGGACGCCCTCGAGCATTTCAAGGAAAAGGGCGACCAGTACAAATGCGAACTCATCTCCGAGCTTGAGGACGGCACCATAACCTACTATTCCAACGGTGCCTTCACCGACCTTTGCCGCGGCCCGCACCTGCGCAATACCGACGTCATCAAGGCCGTCAAGCTCACCGC